>NZ_JBQQBS010000023.1:0-135929 GCF_052245395.1 Streptomyces sp. 4N124 | reverse complement strand
AAAAAAAGGGTCTGGGCCACCCTGGTGGCACGTTTCTGCTGAAGCGGCGGAGCGCTCAGCCCTCCTCGGCGTGGGAGACCGCGCGGCGCGCGTCCGCGTCCAGGACGCCCCAGCTGATCAGCTGCTCGGTCAGGACCGAGGGCGACTGGTCGTAGATGACGGCGAGTGTGCGCAGGTCGTCCTGGCGGATCGAGAGCACCTTGCCGTTGTAGTCACCGCGCTGCGACTGGATCGTGGCCGCATACCGCTGCAGGGGACCCGCCTTCTCGGCCGGCACATGGGCCAGCCGCTCCAGGTCCAGAACCAGCTTCGGCGGCGGCTCGGCGGCACCGCCCGGCGTGGTGCCCGGCAGCAGCTCCTGCACCGGAACGCCGTAGAAATCCGCCAGCTCGGCAAGGCGCTGTACGGTCACGGCACGGTCACCGCGCTCGTACGATCCGACCACGACCGCCTTCCAGCGTCCCTGGGACTTCTCCTCGACACCGTGGAGGGAAAGGCCCTGCTGGGTGCGGATGGCCCGGAGCTTGGCCCCGAGCTGTTTGGCGTATTCGCTGGACATATAGCTCCCCGGCACTGTGTCGACGCAGCTGGTGTGGTTCCAGGCCGCGCGGCTGGTAACTCACTGTGAGGTTACGCAGCGTGACTCTTCTGCGTCAAGCCGAATGGTCCACACCGACTCTTCCGTGGTATCAGCACCTGATTACGCCAAGGGGGTGATCAGGGCAGTCGTCCCGGCCTGCTACCGTGGATGGCGCAATTCCGGCGTCCTTTAAGGTCCGTCCCGTGAGGCGGAGAAGGAGGTCCGTTTCATATGGACAAGCAGCAGGACACCCAGCAGGACTCAGAGCAGTCCGAAGCCCGGCCCGTTCTCGAAGGCCCTGACATCGCGCGGGTGTTGACCCGCATCGCCCACGAGATCGTCGAGCGCGCCAAGGGCGCCGACGACGTGGTGCTCCTCGGTATCCCCACCCGAGGCGTCTTCCTCGCCCAGCGGCTCGGCCGCAAGCTCGAGGAGATCACCGACCGCAAGATCCCGGTCGGTTCGCTCGACATCACCATGTACCGCGACGACCTGCGCATGCATCCGCCGCGCGCGCTGGCCCGCACGGACATCCCCGGTGACGGTGTCGACGGCCGCCTCGTCGTCCTCGTCGACGACGTGCTCTTCTCCGGCCGCACGATTCGCGCCGCGCTCGACGCGCTGAACGACATCGGCCGCCCGCGCGCCGTGCAGCTCGCGGTTCTCGTCGACCGCGGCCACCGTGAACTGCCCATCCGCGCCGACTATGTCGGCAAGAACCTCCCCACGTCGTTGCGGGAGACGGTCAAGGTCCAGCTCGCCGAGGAGGACGGTCGCGACACCGTGCTGCTCGGTGTGAAGCCGACCCAGTAGCAAGCAGCCGGCGTGTACCCCCGGTATGCCCCGGCGCATCCCTGCTTGCCCAGAATCTCCCAAAACTGAACTGCCTTACGGAGCCTGAAAGATGCAGCGTCATCTCATCTCGGCCGCCGACCTCACCCGCGACGACGCCGTCCAGATCCTCGACACCGCCGAGGAGATGGCCCGGGTCGCTGACCGGCCGATCAAGAAACTGCCGACCTTGCGCGGCCGAACCGTCGTCAACCTCTTCTTCGAGGACTCGACACGGACCCGGATCTCCTTCGAAGCGGCGGAGAAGCGCCTGTCCGCCGATGTCATCAACTTCTCGGCCAAGGGCTCCTCGGTGTCCAAGGGCGAGTCCCTGAAGGACACCGCCCAGACCCTCGAAGCCATGGGGGTCGACGCCGTCGTCATCCGGCACGGCGCCTCCGGAGCGCCGTACACCCTGGCCAACTCCGGCTGGATCGACGCCGCCGTCATCAACGCCGGCGACGGCACCCACCAGCACCCCACGCAGGCCCTGTTGGACGCCTTCACCATGCGGCGGCGCCTGGTCGGGCGGGACGCCGGGATAGGGCAGGACCTCGAGGGCAAGCGCATCACGATCGTCGGCGACATCCTGCACAGCCGCGTCGCCCGCTCCAACGTCGATCTGCTGCACACCCTCGGCGCGAACGTCACGCTCGTCGCCCCGCCCACCCTGCTGCCGGTCGGCATCGAGACCTGGCCGTGCGAGGTGGCGTACGACCTGGACAGCACGTTGCCCAAGTCCGACGCGGTGATGATGCTGCGCGTCCAGCGCGAGCGGATGAACGCCGCATTCTTCCCGACCGAGCGCGAGTACTCGCGGCGCTACGGCCTCAACGGCGACCGCATGGCGAAGATGCCCGAGCACTCCATCGTGATGCACCCCGGGCCGATGGTCCGCGGCATGGAGATCACCGCCGAGGTCGCCGACTCCGAGCGCTGCACCGCCATCGAGCAGGTCGCAAACGGAGTCTCCATCCGGATGGCCGTCCTGTACCTGCTGCTGGGCGGCAGCGAGCCGGCCGTCAGTCACCCCCGTACCGAGGAGAAGTAAGACAGATGAGCAAGATCCTGATCCGTGGTGCGAAGGTGCTCGGCGGTGAGCCGCAGGACGTCCTGATCGAGGGCGCGCAGATCGCGGCCGTGGGCACCGGTCTGCCGGACGAGGGCGCCCAGGTCGTCGAGGCGGGCGGGAAGGTGCTGCTGCCCGGCCTCGTCGATCTGCACACCCATCTGCGTGAGCCGGGGCGCGAGGACTCCGAGACCGTGCTGACCGGTACGCGTGCGGCGGCTTCCGGCGGCTACACGGCCGTGTTCGCCATGGCCAACACCTTCCCGGTCGCCGACACCGCCGGTGTCGTCGAGCAGGTGTACCGGCTCGGCCAGGAGCACGGCTACTGCGATGTGCAGCCCATCGGCGCCGTCACCGTCGGCCTGGACGGCAAGAAGCTGGCCGAGCTGGGCGCCATGCACGAGTCGGCGGCCGGGGTCACCGTCTTCTCCGACGACGGCAAGTGCGTCGACGACGCCGTGATCATGCGCCGGGCGCTGGAGTACGTGAAGGCCTTCGGCGGCGTCGTCGCGCAGCACGCGCAGGAGCCGCGGCTGACCGAGGGCGCCCAGATGAACGAGGGCGTGGTCTCCGCCGAGCTGGGTCTCGGCGGCTGGCCGGCGGTGGCCGAAGAATCGATCATCGCCCGGGATGTCCTGCTCGCCGAGCACGTCGGCTCCCGCGTCCACATCTGCCATCTGTCGACCGCAGGCTCCGTCGAGATCATCCGCTGGGCCAAGTCCCGCGGCATCGACGTCACCGCCGAGGTCACCCCGCACCACCTCCTCCTCACCGACGAACTGGTCCGGACGTACAACCCGGTCTACAAGGTCAACCCGCCGCTGCGCACCGAGCGCGATGTGCTAGCCCTGCGCGAGGCCCTCGCCGACGGCACGATCGACATCGTCGCCACCGACCACGCCCCGCACCCGCACGAGGACAAGGACTGCGAGTGGGCCGCGGCCGCCATGGGCATGGTCGGCCTGGAGACCGCGTTGTCAGTGGTCCAGGAGACGATGGTGGACACCGGACTCCTCACCTGGGCCGGGGTCGCCGAGCGCATGTCCTTCAAGCCCGCCCGGATCGGGCAGGCGGGCGGGCACGGCCGCCCCGTCTCGGCTGGTGAGCCCGCCAACCTCACGCTCGTCGACACGGAATACCGTGGGTCCGTGGACCCCAAGGGCTTCGCCTCGCGCAGCCGCAACACTCCGTACCAGGGGCGTGAGCTGCCGGGCCGTGTGACGCACACGTGGCTCCGGGGCAAGGCCACGCTCGTCGACGGGAAGCTCACGTGACACCTCTGCATCTGACGCACCTGGCCGCCGATCAGAAGTCGGCGGAGGTGACCGACTGGGCCGCCCGCATCGGCTGGCTCGTCGGCCTCGCCCTCTTCGTCGCGCTCATCTACTGGCTGATGCGCGAGGGCTGGAAGTGGCGCGGCACGCTCCAGGGAGACCTGCCCGAGCTGCCCAGCGCGCCGGACGAGCCCGGTGCGGCGAGACTGACGATGAGCGGCCGCTACCACGGCTCCACCACCGCCGGGCAGTGGCTCGACCGCATCGTGGCGCACGGCCTCGGCACCCGCAGCCGGGTCGAGGTCACGCTGACGGACGCGGGACTGGACGTCGTACGCCCCGGTGCGACCGACTTCTTCGTCCCGCTGGCGGCCCTGCGTGAGGCGCGGCTCGACAAGGGGATCGCCGGCAAGGTGCTCACCGAGGGCGGACTGCTCGTGGTGACCTGGGCGCACGGCGAGCGGCTGATCGACTCCGGGTTCCGCTCCGACACGGCCGCCGAGCACAACGAGTGGGTCGACGTCATTAACTCCATGATCAACACCAACAGCACGGAAGGCGCCGAACGATGACGACCTCCATCCAGGGGACCGCCTCGAAGAGGCACAAGGCGGCTCCCGCCGTACTCGTCCTGGAGGACGGCCGGACCTTCCGCGGCCGTGCCTACGGGGCCGTGGGGGTCACCTTCGGCGAGGCCGTGTTCTCCACCGGCATGACCGGCTACCAGGAGACCCTCACCGACCCGTCGTACCACCGCCAGGTCGTCGTGATGACCGCCCCGCACATCGGCAACACCGGCGTCAACGACGAGGACCCCGAGAGCAAGCAGATCTGGGTCGCGGGTTACGTCGTACGCGACCCCGCGCGCGTGCCCTCCAACTGGCGCGCCAAGCGGTCGCTGGACGACGAACTGCGCCACCAGGGCGTCGTAGGCATCTCCGGCATCGACACGCGCGCGCTGACCCGTCATCTGCGTGAGCGCGGCGCCATGCGCGTCGGCATCTTCTCCGGCAACGCCCTGCCCGACGAGGGCACCATGCTCGCCGAGGTGCGCCAGGCCCCCGAGATGAAGGGTGCGAACCTTTCGGCCGAGGTCGCCACCAAGGAGGCGTACGTCGTCCCCGCGATCGGTGAGAAGAAGTTCACCGTCGCCGCCGTGGACCTCGGCATCAAGGGCATGACCCCGCACCGGATGGCCGAGCGCGGCATCGAGGTGCATGTGCTGCCCGCGACGGCGACGGCCGAGGACGTGTTCGCCGTCGAGCCGGACGGCGTGTTCTTCTCCAACGGCCCCGGTGACCCGGCCACCGCCGACCACCCCGTGGCCGTGATGCGGGCTGTGCTCGAACGCGGCACCCCGCTGTTCGGCATCTGCTTCGGCAACCAGATCCTGGGGCGTGCGCTCGGCTTCGGCACGTACAAGCTGAAGTACGGCCACCGCGGCATCAACCAGCCGGTGCAGGACCGTACGACCGGCAAGGTCGAGGTCACCGCGCACAACCACGGCTTCGCGGTCGACGCCCCGGCCGACAAGGTCTCCGACACCCCCTACGGCCGCGCCGAGGTCTCCCACGTGTGCCTCAACGACAACGTGGTGGAGGGGCTGCAGCTCCTCGACCGGCCGGCCTTCAGCGTCCAGTACCACCCCGAAGCGGCAGCGGGCCCGCACGACGCCGCCTACCTGTTCGACCGCTTCGTATCCCTGATGGAGGGCCAGCGTGCCTAAGCGCACCGATATCCAGTCCGTCCTGGTCATCGGCTCCGGCCCGATCGTCATCGGCCAGGCCGCCGAGTTCGACTACTCCGGCACCCAGGCGTGCCGGGTGCTCAAGGCCGAAGGCCTGCGCGTCATCCTCGTCAACTCCAACCCGGCGACGATCATGACCGACCCGGAGATCGCCGACGCGACCTACGTCGAGCCGATCACCCCGGAGTTCGTCGAGAAGATCATCGCCAAGGAGCAGCCGGACGCCCTGCTGCCCACCCTGGGCGGCCAGACGGCCCTCAACACGGCGATCTCGCTGCACGAGAACGGCGTACTGGCGAAGTACGGCGTCGAGCTGATCGGCGCCAACGTCGAAGCGATCCACAAGGGCGAGGACCGCGACCAGTTCAAGGTGGTCGTCGAAGCCGTCCACGCCAAGATCGGCCACGGCGAGTCCGCCCGCTCGGTCATCTGCCACTCCATGGACGACGTCCTGGGGGGCGTCGAGACCCTCGGCGGCTACCCGGTCGTCGTGCGCCCGTCCTTCACCATGGGCGGCGCCGGCTCCGGCTTCGCGCACGACGAGGAGGAACTGCGTCGCATCGCGGGCCAGGGCCTGACCCTGTCTCCCACCACCGAGGTGCTCCTGGAGGAGTCCATCCTCGGCTGGAAGGAGTACGAGCTGGAGCTGATGCGCGACAAGCACGACAACGTCGTGGTCGTCTGCTCCATCGAGAACTTCGACCCCATGGGTGTGCACACCGGCGACTCGATCACCGTCGCGCCCGCGATGACGCTGACCGACCGCGAGTACCAGATCCTCCGGGACATCGGCATCGCCGTCATCCGCGAGGTCGGCGTCGACACCGGCGGCTGCAACATCCAGTTCGCGGTGAACCCCGAAGACGGCCGCGTCATCGTCATCGAGATGAACCCGCGCGTGTCGCGTTCCTCGGCCCTCGCCTCCAAGGCGACCGGCTTCCCGATCGCCAAGATCGCCGCGAAGCTCGCCGTCGGCTACACCCTCGACGAGATCCCGAACGACATCACGCAGGAAACCCCGGCATCCTTCGAGCCGACCCTCGACTACGTGGTGGTCAAGGCGCCCCGGTTCGCCTTCGAGAAGTTCCCGCAGGCCGACTCCACGCTGACCACCACCATGAAGTCGGTCGGCGAGGCCATGGCCATCGGCCGCAACTTCACCGAGGCGTTCCAGAAGGCGCTGCGGTCGCTGGAGAAGAAGGGCAGCCAGTTCACGTTCGTCGGTGAGACCGGCGACAAGGACGAGCTGCTGCGTGAGGCCGTACGGCCCACGGACGGCCGTATCAACGCCGTCATGCAGGCCATCCGCGCGGGCGCCACTCCCGAGGAGGTCTTCGAGTCGACGAAGATCGACCCGTGGTTCGTCGACCAGCTCTTCCTCATCAAGGAGATCGCCGACGAACTGGCCGCGGCGCCGGAGCTGACCCCGGACCTGCTCGCCGAGGCCAAGCGGCACGGCTTCTCCGACCAGCAGATCGGCGAGATCCGCGGCCTGCGCGAGGACGTCGTCCGAGAGGTCCGGCACGCCCTCGGTATCCGCCCGGTCTACAAGACGGTCGACACGTGCGCCGCCGAGTTCGCCGCCAGGACGCCGTACTTCTACTCCTCCTACGACGAGGAGACGGAGGTCGCTTCGCGTGAGAAGCCGGCCGTCATCATCCTGGGCTCCGGCCCCAACCGCATCGGCCAGGGCATCGAGTTCGACTACTCCTGCGTCCACGCCTCCTTCGCGCTGAGCGACGCCGGGTACGAGACCGTGATGGTCAACTGCAACCCCGAGACCGTCTCCACGGACTACGACACCTCCGACCGCCTGTACTTCGAGCCGCTGACGCTGGAAGACGTGCTGGAGATCGTCCACGCGGAGTCCCTCGCGGGGCCGATCGCCGGTGTCATCGTCCAGCTGGGCGGCCAGACACCGCTGGGCCTGGCGCAGGCGCTGAAGGACAACGGCGTACCGGTCGTCGGCACGTCGCCGGAGGCCATCCACGCCGCCGAGGACCGCGGCGCCTTCGGCCGCGTCCTCAAGGAGGCCGGCCTCCCGGCCCCCAAGCACGGCACCGCCACCACCTTCGCCGAGGCCAAGGCCATCGCCGACGAGATCGGCTACCCGGTCCTGGTCAGGCCGTCGTACGTGCTCGGCGGGCGCGGCATGGAGATCGTGTACGACGAGACCCGGCTGTCCGCCTACATCGCCGAGTCGACCGAGATCAGCCCCACCCGGCCGGTGCTGGTCGACCGCTTCCTCGACGACGCCATCGAGATCGACGTCGACGCGCTCTACGACGGCCAGGAGCTCTACCTCGGCGGCGTGATGGAGCACATCGAGGAAGCCGGTATCCACTCCGGCGACTCGGCGTGCGCGCTGCCCCCGATCACGCTCGGCGGCTTCGACATCAAGCGGCTGCGAGCGTCGACGGAGGCCATCGCGAAGGGCGTCGGCGTCCGCGGCCTGATCAACATCCAGTTCGCGATGGCGGGCGACATCCTGTACGTCCTCGAAGCCAACCCGCGTGCCTCGCGCACGGTGCCCTTCACCTCGAAGGCGACCGCGGTGCCGCTGGCGAAGGCCGCCGCCCGGATCTCGCTGGGCGCGACCATCGCCGACCTCCGCGCGGAGGGCCTGCTTCCGGCGACCGGCGACGGCGGCGAACTCCCGCTCGACGCGCCGATCTCCGTCAAGGAAGCGGTCATGCCGTGGTCGCGCTTCCGTGACATCCACGGACGGGGCGTCGACACGGTTCTCGGCCCGGAGATGCGCTCCACCGGCGAGGTCATGGGCATCGACTCCGTCTTCGGCACGGCGTACGCCAAGTCGCAGGCGGGCGCCTACGGTCCGCTGCCGACGAAGGGCCGCGCCTTCATCTCCGTCGCCAACCGCGACAAGCGCTCGATGATCTTCCCGGCGCGTGAACTCGTCGCCCACGGCTTCGAGTTGCTCGCCACGTCCGGCACGGCCGAGGTGCTCAAGCGCAACGGCATCCACGCCACCGTCGTACGCAAGCAGTCCGAGGGCACCGGCCCGAACGGCGAGCGGACCATCGTCCAGCTCATCCACGACGGCGAGGTCGACCTCATCGTCAACACCCCGTACGGCACCGGCGGCCGCCTCGACGGCTACGACATCCGTACGGCGGCCGTGGCGCGTTCCGTGCCGTGCCTGACGACGGTTCAGGCGCTCGCCGCCGCCGTCCAGGGCATCGACGCCCTCAACCACGGTGATGTGGGCGTGCGATCACTCCAGGAACATGCGCGGTTCATGACCGCGGCCCGCGACTAGCAGCCCTGAGGGGGACATCGGAAACGGTGTCCCCCTCTTCGTGAGGACACAGTGATGTACAAGCTTTTCTTCCGTCTGGTGTTCCAGCGGATGGACCCGGAGCAGGCCCACCATCTGGCGTTCCGCTGGATCCGACTCGCCGTCCGCATCCCGGTGCTGCGCACGTTCGTCGCGGCCACGCTCGCGCCCCGCTACGAGGAGCTGCGCACCGAGGCGTTCGGGCTGCGCATGCACGGCCCCTTCGGGCTCGCCGCCGGCTTCGACAAGAACGCGATCGCCATCGACGGCATGTCGATGCTGGGCTTCGACCATGTCGAGATCGGAACGGTCACGGGGGAGGCGCAGCCGGGCAATCCCAAGAAGCGGCTGTTCCGGCTGGTGCCGGACCGGGCGCTGATCAACCGCATGGGCTTCAACAACGAGGGCTCACTGGCCGTTGCCGCCCGGCTGGCCTCCCGTACGCCGGTCTTCAAGACCGTGGTCGGCGTGAACATCGGCAAGACCAAGGTCGTCCCTGAGGCAGAGGCGGTCGGGGACTACGTGAAGTCGACGGAGCGTCTCGCGCCGTACGCCGACTACCTGGTCGTGAACGTCTCCTCGCCGAACACGCCCGGCCTGCGCAATCTGCAGGCCGTGGACCATCTGCGTCCCCTCCTGAGCGCCGTCCGTGAGGCCGCCGACCGTGCGGTCACCGACCGCCGCGTCCCGCTGTTGGTGAAGATCGCGCCGGACCTTGCCGACGAGGACGTCGACGCGGTCGCCGACCTGGCCGTCGAGCTCGGTCTGGACGGGATCATCGCCACGAACACCACCATCGCGCGCGAGGGCCTCGGTTTGACATCCGAACCCTCGCTGATCCAGGAGACCGGCGGACTCTCGGGCGCCCCGCTCAAGACGCGCTCCCTGGAGGTGCTGCGCCGCCTCTACGCGCGCGTGGGCGACCGGATCACCCTCGTGGGCGTCGGCGGCATCGAGGACGCCGAGGACGCCTGGCAGCGCATCCTCGCCGGCGCCACCCTGGTCCAGGGCTACAGCGCCTTCGTCTACGAGGGCCCCTTCTACGCCCGCGCCGTCCACAAGGGCCTCGCCGCCCGCCTGAGCACCAGCCCGTACGCCACCCTCGCCGACGCGGTCGGCGCCGACGTAAGGAAGGCCGCATGAGCCCGGAACCCTTCGGTGCACGCCTGCGCCGCGCCATGGACGAGCGTGGCCCGCTGTGCGTCGGCATCGACCCGCACGCCTCCCTGCTCAGCGAGTGGGGCCTGAACGACGACATCGCGGGCCTGGAGCGGTTCAGCCGTACGGTCGTCGAGGCGCTGGCCGACCGGATCGCCGTCCTCAAGCCGCAGAGCGCGTTCTTCGAGCGCTTCGGATCGCGGGGTGTCGCCGTCCTGGAGAAGACGGTCGCTCAGGCCCGGGCTGCCGGTGCGCTGGTCGTGATGGACGCCAAGCGGGGCGACATCGGCTCGACCATGGCCGCGTACGCCGAGTCCTTCCTCCAGAAGGACTCCCCGCTCTTCTCGGACGCGCTGACCGTCTCGCCGTATCTGGGCTACGGCTCGCTCAGCCCGGCCGTCGCACTGGCCCGGGAGAGCGGCACGGGCCTGTTCGTGCTGGCGCTCACCTCGAACCCCGAGGGCCGCGAGGTCCAGCACGCCGTCCGCTCCGACGGGCGGACCGTCGGAGCGACGATGCTGGCACACCTGGCCGCCGAGAACGCGGGGGAGGAGCCGATGGGCTCCTTCGGGGCGGTCGTCGGCGCCACGCTCGGCGATCTGTCGTCGTACGACCTCGACATCAACGGTCCGCTCCTCGCACCCGGGATCGGCGCCCAGGGGGCCACCCCGGCCGACCTTCCCGGGGTCTTCGGCGCCGCGGTGCGCAATGTCGTTCCGAACGTCAGCCGGGGCGTGCTGCGGCACGGGCCCGACGTCGGCGCGCTCCGGGGAGCCGCCGAGCGGTTCGCGGAGGAGATCCGGGCGGCCGTGACCACCGCCTGAGGCGTTCGAACAGGGTCGTACCAGTCCTCCGATGAGTGCCTCGGAACCGACTTGAGCCTGAATACATCCTCAAATCCGGGGCAGTATGTCGTAAATGTCCGTCTCCAGGGAGGCTGACCAGGACTTTTCCGCTGTTCTCGCTGACTCTGGCGGACTTGGCCGCTAGTCTCCGAGCAGAGTGAACGGGCAAGCGTGTTGCTCGTGGCTCCCCAGGTGTGGGGCGACTAGGTTCCTCACCGGTCCGTATCCGACAGTTCAACATCCGAGGTGACGTAGGCGTGGCTCTTCCGCCCCTTACCCCTGAACAGCGCGCAGCCGCGCTCGAAAAGGCCGCCGCGGCTCGCCGGGAGCGGGCCGAGGTCAAGAATCGACTCAAGCACTCCGGCGCCTCCCTTCACGAGGTCATCAAGCAGGGCCAGGAGAACGACGTCATCGGCAAGATGAAGGTCTCCGCCCTCCTCGAGTCCCTGCCGGGCGTGGGCAAGGTCCGCGCCAAGCAGATCATGGAGCGACTCGGCATCTCCGAGAGCCGCCGTGTGCGCGGTCTCGGCTCGAACCAGATCGCTTCCCTGGAGCGTGAGTTCGGCAGCACCGGCTCCTGAGCCCGGCCATGCGGGCAGGGAGTCCCGGGCATGCCGGGATAGCTGGAATAATCGCTGCATGAGTGAACGTCCGCGGCTGACCGTGCTCTCCGGCCCCTCCGGGGTCGGCAAGAGCACGGTCGTCGCCCATATGCGCAAGGAACACCCCGAGGTCTGGCTCTCGGTGTCGGCGACGACCCGTAAGCCCCGCCCCGGCGAGCGGCATGGGGTCCACTACTTCTTCGTCACCGACGAGGAGATGGACAAGCTGATCGCCAATGGCGAGCTGCTGGAGTGGGCGGAATTCGCCGGCAACCGCTACGGCACACCCCGCAGGGCCGTGCTGGAGCGTCTGGAGGCGGGTGAGCCCGTCCTTCTGGAGATCGACCTCCAGGGTGCCCGGCAGGTCCGCGAGTCCATGCCGGAGGCCCAGCTGGTGTTCCTGGCTCCTCCCTCCTGGGAGGAGCTGGTGCGCAGACTCACCGGACGCGGCACCGAGCCGCCCGAGGTGATCGAGCGGCGTCTGGACGCCGCGAAGGTCGAGCTGGGGGCCGAGCCGGAGTTCGATGTGACCTTGGTCAACACCTCCGTCGAGGACGTGGCGCGCGAGCTGCTAGCCTTGGTGGACGTTGTGTGATCGTTTTCGATCTCATCCCATCTGTCGGAAGGTAGAGCGTGTCCTCTTCCATCACCGCGCCCGAGGGCATCATCAACCCGCCGATCGACGAGTTGCTTGAGGCCACTGACTCGAAGTACAGCCTGGTGATCTACGCGGCCAAGCGTGCCCGTCAGATCAACGCGTACTACTCGCAGCTCGGCGAGGGTCTCCTTGAGTACGTCGGTCCGCTCGTCGACACCCACGTCCACGAGAAGCCGCTCTCGATCGCCCTGCGTGAGATCAACGCGGGTCTGCTGACGTCCGAGGCCGTTGAGGGTCCGGCGCAGTAGTATTTACAGCTTGCAGCTGACTTTTCCACAGGCCCGGCAGCGCGACTGCCGGGCCTGTGGTGTGTAGTGGAGTCGTACGTTTGCCGAGTTCGGGGAGAGACGGTGGACAAGCCCAAGGTCGTTCTGGGGGTCAGCGGAGGTATCGCCGCGTACAAGGCCTGTGAGCTGCTGCGCAGGCTCACAGAGTCCGGCCATGACGTGCGAGTCGTGCCGACCGCCTCCGCCCTGCACTTCGTCGGCGCCGCCACCTGGTCCGCGCTCTCCGGCCACCCGGTCTCGACGGAGGTCTGGGACGACGTCCACGAGGTCCCGCACGTCCGCATCGGCCAGCACGCCGATCTGGTGGTCGTCGCCCCGGCGACCGCCGACATGCTTGCGAAGGCGGCCCACGGCCTCGCCGACGACCTGCTCACCAACACTCTCCTCACCGCCCGCTGCCCGGTCGTCTTCGCCCCCGCCATGCACACGGAGATGTGGGAGCACCCGGCCACCCAGGAGAACGTGGCGACGCTGCGCCGCCGCGGTGCGGTCGTCATCGAACCGGCCGTGGGCCGCCTCACCGGCGTCGACACCGGCAAGGGCCGGCTGCCCGATCCGGCCGAGATCTTCGAGGTCTGCCGTCGCGTCCTCGCCCGAGGAGTGACGGAACCCGACCTGGCCGGCCGGCACATCGTCGTCAGCGCGGGGGGCACCCGTGAGCCCCTCGACCCGGTCCGTTTCCTCGGCAACCGTTCCTCCGGCAAGCAGGGCTACGCCCTCGCCCGCACCGCCGCGGCGCGCGGCGCCCGAGTGACCCTGATCGCCGCGAACGCGGCCCTGCCCGACCCGGCGGGTGTCGATGTCGTCCCCGTCGGGACGGCCGTACAACTGCGGGAGGCGGTGCTCAAGGCGGCCGCGGACGCCGACGCCGTCGTCATGGCCGCCGCGGTCGCGGACTTCCGCCCGGCGACCTACGCGGCCGGAAAGATCAAGAAGAAGGACGGCCAGGACCCGGACCCCATCGTGCTGGTACGGAATCCGGACATCCTCGCGGAGATCTCGGCCGACCGCGCCCACCCCGGACAGGTGATCGTCGGCTTCGCCGCCGAGACGGACGACGTCCTGGCCAACGGCCGTAAGAAGCTGGCACGCAAGGGCTGTGACCTGCTGGTGGTGAACGAGGTGGGGGAGCGCAAGACGTTCGGCGCCGAGGAGAACGAGGCGGTCGTGCTGGGCGCCGACGGCACCGAGACCCCCGTCCCGCGCGGCCCCAAGGAAGCCCTGGCCGAAACCGTGTGGGACCTGGTGGCCCAGCGGCTGCGCTGAATGTTTCATTCGCTTCACGGCTCTCGTAAGCCTCGGACATAGAGGTGTGGCACCCCTGGCCAAGGTCACCGTAGATTGGGCAGAATGCCCGTGCCGCAGGTCACAGTGCTCCCGAGTGGCGAGACAGGAGGACCGGCGGCCGAGCCGACCGATAAACTGTTCTCGGACGGAGCCGGGCGCAGCCCCCGAGCCCGTCCGACCATGATCAGCCAGCAGCCGCTGCAACCCCAGGGAGCGTTGTGTCCCGTCGCCTGTTCACCTCGGAGTCCGTCACCGAGGGCCACCCCGACAAGATCGCTGACCAGATCAGCGACACCATTCTCGACGCGCTTCTGCGCGAGGACCCGACGTCCCGGGTCGCCGTCGAGACGCTGATCACGACCGGCCAGGTGCATGTGGCCGGTGAGGTCACCACCAAGACGTACGCGGACATCGCGACGCTTGTCCGCAACAAGGTCCTCGAGATCGGCTACGACTCCTCGAAGAAGGGCTTCGACGGCGCCTCCTGCGGCGTGTCGGTGTCCATCGGCGCGCAGTCCCCGGACATCGCGCAGGGCGTCGACACGGCGTACGAGAACCGCGTCGAGGGCGACGAGGACGAGCTGGACAAGCAGGGCGCGGGCGACCAGGGCCTGATGTTCGGCTACGCGACGGACGAGACGCCGACGCTGATGCCGCTGCCCATCTTCCTGGCGCACCGTCTGTCGAAGCGCCTGTCCGAGGTCCGCAAGAACGGCACCATCCCGTACCTGCGCCCCGACGGCAAGACCCAGGTCACCATCGAGTACGACGGCGACAAGGCCGTCCGCCTCGACACGGTCGTGGTCTCCTCCCAGCACGCGAGCGACATCGACCTGGAGTCCCTGCTCGCCCCCGACATCCGCGAGTTCGTCGTGGAGGCGGAGCTGAAGGCGCTCCTCGACGAGGGCATCAAGCTCGACACCGAGAACTACCGCCTGCTGGTCAACCCGACCGGCCGGTTCGAGATCGGCGGCCCGATGGGCGACGCCGGCCTCACCGGCCGCAAGATCATCATCGACACGTACGGCGGCATGGCCCGCCACGGTGGCGGCGCGTTCTCCGGCAAGGACCCGTCCAAGGTGGACCGTTCGGCCGCCTACGCGATGCGCTGGGTCGCAAAGAACGTGGTGGCCGCGGGCCTGGCCACCCGCTGCGAGGTCCAGGTCGCCTACGCGATCGGCAAGGCCGAGCCGGTCGGTCTCTTCGTCGAGACCTTCGGCACCGCCAAGATCGACCACGAGAAGATCGAGAAGGCGATCGACGAGGTCTTCGACCTCCGTCCGGCCGCCATCATCCGCGACCTCGACCTCCTCCGCCCGATCTACGCCCAGACCGCGGCGTACGGCCACTTCGGCCGTGAGCTCCCCGAGTTCACCTGGGAGCGCACGGACCGCGTGGAGGCACTGCGGCAGGCGGCGGGGCTGTAGGTCCCACGGCTTTCTGCGAGGCCCGGTGCCCTTCGGGGCGCCGGGCCTCGGTGCGTTTCCGGCCCCGGGGACTCGGGCGCCGCTGGTTGTCAGTGGCGTTTGGAAGAATGCAAGTGTGAGCAGCGAGAACGGGCAAGGGGATGGTGGCGTGGAGGGTGCGCCGCCTGAGCAGCTCGCGCTCATTCGGGAGAGTGTGCGTCAGGCGAAGGCACCTCGGGCGAAGCCGCGGACGTGGCGGGGGGCCGCGTTGGCGAAGGAGTTGCCTGTTGCGCGGGTGCTGGTGGACAAGGGGGTGCTGCATCTTGATCGGTACTTCGACTATGCGGTGCCCGAGGAGCTCGATGCCGAGGCACAGCCGGGGGTGCGGGTCCGGGTGCGGTTCGGGGCCGGGCGGCATCGGGTGCGGGACGGGCGGCGTGAGGGCGGCGGGCTGATCGACGGGTTTCTCGTCGAGCGGCGGGCGGAGTCCGACTACGCGGGGCCGCTGGCCGCGCTGGCCCAGGTGGTGTCGCCCGAGCCCGTGTTGAGCGAGGAACTGCTCGGATTGGCCCGCGCTGTTGCCGATCGGTATGCCGGGAGTCTCGCCGATGTGTTGCAGCTTGCGGTGCCGCCGCGCAGTGCGCGGGCCGAGCAACGGCCATCGCCCGAGCCGTTGTCCGCGCCCGGGGTGCCGGATGCGGGGTCATGGGCGCGGTACGAGCGAGGGGGCGCGTTTCTTGAGGCGTTGGCCTCCGGGGGTGCGCCGCGTGCCGTGTGGAATGCGTTGCCCGGTGCCGATGCTTGGAGCGATGAGCTGGCCCGGGCCGTTGTGGCGACGCTCGCCTCCGGACGCGGGGCGCTGGTCGTGTTGCCGGACGGGCGGGCCGTAGCACGGGTCGACGCCGCGTTGACCTCGCTGCTGGGGGAGGGGCGGCATGCGGTGCTCACCGCCGATGCCGGGCCCGAGAAGCGGTATCGGGAGTGGCTGGCGGTGCGGCGGGGGTCCGTGCGAGCCGTCGTGGGGACGCGGGCCGCGATGTTCGCCCCGGTTCAGGATCTCGGGCTCGTCGCCATCTGGGACGACGGCGACGACAGCCACAGCGAGCAGCATGCGCCGCAGCCGCATGCCCGTGAGGTGCTGTTGCTCCGGGCAGCCCAGGACAAGTGCGCCTTTCTGCTGGGCAGTTGGAGCTGCACGGTGGAGGCCGCGCAGCTCGTCGAGAGCGGGTGGGCGGTGCCACTGGTGGCGGCGCGCGAGCAGGTGCGGGGCGCCGCGCCGCTCGTACGGACCGTGGGGGACGGGGATCTCGCGCGGGACGAGGCCGCGCGGGCGGCACGGCTGCCGAGCCTTGCCTGGAAGGTCGTCAGGGATGCCTTGCGCACCGGGCCGGTGCTGGTGCAGGTGCCGCGGCGGGGGTATGTGCCGCGGATGGCGTGTGCGCAGTGCCGGGCTCCCGCGCGCTGCCGGCATTGCGCCGGGCCGATGGAGGCGCAGGACGCCGGGGCGTTGCGGTGCGGCTGGTGTGGGCGCGAGGAGGGTGCCTGGCACTGTCCGGAGTGCGGGGCGTTCCGGCTGCGGGCGCAGGTCGTGGGGGCGCGACGGACCGCCGAGGAACTGGGGCGTGCCTTCCCGGCCGTTCCGGTGCGGACGTCGGGGCGTGAACATGTGCTGGACACCGTCCCGGGGGCTCCGGCGCTGGTCGTGAGTACCCCCGGGGCCGAGCCGGTTGCCGAGGGCGGATATGCGGCGGCCCTGCTGCTGGACGGTTGGGCCATGCTCGGGCGGCCCGATCTGCGAGCCGGTGAGGACGCGTTGCGGCGGTGGATCGCCGCGTCGGCGCTTGTCCGGCCGCAGGGGGACGGCGGCACCGTGGTGGTCGTCGCCGAACCCACGTTGCGGCCCGTGCAGGCGCTGGTGCGGTGGGATCCCGTCGGCCATGCGGTACGGGAGCTCGGTGAGCGCGCCGAGCTGGGGTTTCCGCCGGTGTCGCGGATGGCTGCCGTGACCGGGCCGGGGGAGGCGGTCGCCGAGTTCCTGGAGGCGGTGGAACTGCCGCGGGAGGCCCAGGTGTTGGGTCCCGTGCCGGTGCCTGTCACCGCTGCGGGGGGACCGCGGCGGGTGGGGGCGCCGCCGCCCGGGGAGCACTGGGACCGGGCCTTGGTCCGGGTGCCGCCGGGGCGGGGGGCTGCGCTGGCTGCCGCGTTGAAGGCCGCACAGGCTGCGCGGATGGCCAAGGGGGGCGGGGAGGCGGTTCGGGTTCGGGTTGATCCGCCTGACATTGGATGAGGGTGGCGATCCGCGACTTCGGTGGGGGGTGTTGGGCGGTGGTGCGGTGATCGGCTGCGGTTCGGCAGCGCCCCGAAGGGGCGCGGGGAACTGCGCGACCAGCCCCCACCGGGCCCGCAGAATGCATACCCCCTCTCCACGTCCTTTGTTCCTGCTCCCGCCAGTGGGCGGGCAGGGCATGCTTCTGCCCTCCCGGTTCCGTCCCGGGAGGGCAGTGCGGGTGTCGTCAGCCGTTGCGCGGGCCCGGGAAGGCCGTCGGCCTGGCCTCGTCGCGGAGGGCCGGGCTGCCTGCCGTCGGCTGGGTCGGCATGGAGCGGGCGGCGGGGACCGTCGGCATCGTGGGGAACCCGGTGTTGACGTTGACCGTGCGGGCGCTCTTCGGCTCCGCGGGACGCTCGGCCTCGGTGGCCGTCTGCGTCGCGGCACGGCGTGAGCCGTAACGGCGGTGCACGGCCTGCTTGGTGACGCCGAGTGCGGAGCCCACCGCGTCCCATGAGAAGCCGAGGGAGCGGTCGAAATCCACGGCGGCCGTGACCAGGGTCTCGACACTGTCGCGCAGTTCTTGCGCGAGGCGGACCGTCGGGGCGGGGGCGCGTCCGTAGACGACGAAGCCCGTGGACGGGCCGGAGCGGCGCGGGCGGTAGACGTTGCCCAACTGGGCGGTGAGTGTGCGCAGTGCGTCCACCTGCCGGCGGACCCGCTCGATGTCCCGCACCAGCAAGTGCAGGCTGGCCCGAGCCTGGGCGTCGTGGGTTGCGTGGTCGGCCATGAACAAGCCTCTCGAACCGGCGTTGAAAAGGATCGGGCCGCGCGACGTGCGGCCCGTTGTGGTCAACTCTTTCTTGACCAACGCGGATTCGCTCCGCGGGTCACGCAGAGGGGGCGTATGGGCATATGCGTGCGCCCTTGTCACTCGGGCGTACGCTGGCGCTCCGCTGGAAGCCCGGTGTGCCGGCTGCGGGTCCGTCGTGGCTGGTCGCGCCCACGCGGCGGAGCCGCACATTGATACAGCCCCTCGCCCCTTCTGGGCGCTGAGGTTCCGGAGGCCATCCCGAGCCCGCCCCCATAGACTGGTGCGTCGCCCGCATCCAACACCCGCCCGAGAGGCCCGTACCCACCCATGAAGCTCGTCTTCGCCGGTACCCCCGAGGTCGCCGTTCCCGCACTGGACGCTCTGATCGCCTCCGGGCGGCACGAGGTGGCCGCCGTCGTCACGCGGCCCGATGCGCCGGCCGGGCGGGGACGCAGGCTGGTCGCGAGTCCGGTCGCCGAGCGGGCGGCGGAGGCCGGGATCGAGGTGCTGAAGCCCGCCAAGCCGCGGGACCCCGCATTCCTGGAGCGGCTCAAGGAGATCGCGCCGGACTGCTGTCCGGTCGTGGCGTACGGCGCCCTGCTGCCCCGCGTGGCCCTCGACATCCCCGCCCACGGCTGGGTCAATCTGCACTTCTCGCTGCTGCCCGCCTGGCGGGGAGCGGCACCCGTGCAGCACTCCATCATGGCGGGCGACGAGATCACGGGCGCCTCGACCTTCCTCATCGAAGAGGGGCTCGACTCCGGGCCCGTCTACGGCACCGTGACCGAGACGATCCGGCCCACCGACACCAGCGGCGACCTGCTGACCCGGCTCGCCTTCGCCGGCGCCGGGCTGCTCGCCGCGACCATGGACGGCATCGAGGACGGCACCCTGAAGGCGGTACCGCAGCCGACCGAAGGCATCACCGTGGCCCCGAAGATCACCGTCGAGGACGCCCACATCGACTGGTCGGCGCCCGCACTGCGGGTCGACCGCGTCGTACGCGGGTGCACTCCGGCGCCCGGAGCCTGGACCACCTTCCACGGTGAGCGGCTCAAGCTCATCCAGGTCACCACCCTGCCCGACCGCGACGAGCTCGCCCCGGGTGTCCTCTCCGTAGGCAAGAACCATGTGTACGTCGGTACGGGCTCGTACGCCGTCGAGCTGCTCTGGGTCCAGGCCCAGGGCAAGAAGCCGATGCGGGCGGCCGACTGGGCGCGTGGCGTGCGGGACGCCGACGGCGAGACGCTCGGCGCGTAGCGCGGCGGCCCCCGGCGTCGACGTACGCTGGGGCACATCCCCCTTGTTGGGGACACCCCCTTCATGGGGGCACATCTCCCCCCTTTCATCCGGAGCACCTTTTACGTGAGTGAGCAGTCCCGCCGGCCCCGCAAGCCCTACCGCCGGCCCAAGAAGGACCCCGTCCGCTTCCTCGCCTTCGAGGCGCTCAGGGCGGTGGACGAGCGCGACGCGTACGCCAACCTCGTCCTGCCCCCGCTGCTCAGGAAGGCGCGGGAGAAGGGCGACTTCGACGGGCGGGACGCCGCGCTCGCGACCGAGCTGGTGTACGGGACGCTGCGGCGGCAGGGGACGTACGACGCCGTCATCGCCGCCTGTGTGGACCGGCCCCTGCGTGACGTCGACCCGCCCGTGCTCGATGTGCTGAGCCTCGGTGTGCATCAGCTGCTCGGGACGCGGATCCCCACGCACGCCGCCGTGTCCGCCTCCGTCGAGCTGGCCCGGGTCGTGCTCGGCGACGGGCGGGCCAAGTTCGTCAACGCCGTCCTCAGGAAGGTCGCGCAGGACGATCTCGACGGGTGGCTCGCCAAGGTCGCTCCGCCCTATGACGACGATCCCGAGGAGCATCTCGCCGTCGTCCACTCCCACCCCCGCTGGGTCGTCTCCGCACTGTGGGACTCCCTCGGCGGCAGCCGCGCCGGGATCGAGGAGCTGCTGGAGGCCGACAACGAGCGGCCCGAGGTCACCCTGGTCGCCCGGCCCGGGCGGGCCACGGCCGAGGAACTGCTCGGCGAGGAGGCCGCGGTGCCGGGGCGCTGGTCGCCGTATGCCGTACGGCTCACCGAGGGCGGCGAGCCCGGTGCGATCGAGGCCGTGCGGGAGGGGCGGGCCGGTGTGCAGGACGAGGGCAGTCAGCTCGTCGCGCTCGCTCTTGCCAACGCGCCGATCGACGGCACCGACGAGAAGTGGCTCGACGGGTGTGCCGGTCCCGGCGGCAAGGCCGCGCTGCTGGCCGCCCTCGCCGCCGAGCGGGGGGCGATGCTCGTCGCCTCCGAGAAGCAGCCGCACCGGGCGGGGCTGGTCGCGAAGGCGCTCCAGGGGAACCCCGGTCCGTATCAGGTGATCGCCGGCGACGGGACCCGGCCGCCGTGGCTGCCCGGCTCCTTCGACCGGGTGCTGATGGACGTGCCGTGCACCGGGCTCGGGGCGCTGCGGCGGCGGCCCGAGGCGCGCTGGCGGCGGCGTCCCGAGGATCTCGACGGGTTCGCTCCGCTGCAGCGCGCCCTGTTGCGCACCGCGCTCGAATCGGTGCGGGTCGGCGGAGTCGTCGGCTACGCCACCTGCTCGCCGCATCTCGCCGAGACCCGGGCCGTCGTCGACGACGTGCTCAAGCACGATCCGCACGCCGAACTCCTCGACGCCCGCCCGATGCTGCCGGGCGTACCGGACCTCGGCGACGGTCCCGACGTACAGCTGTGGCCGCATCGGCACGGGACCGACGCGATGTATCTGGCGCTCATCCGCCGGACTGCGTGACGCTCTTCGCGGGTTCGCGGGCCATGGCCTGCCCGTCCTCCTTCGCCAGCTGGTGCGGCCACCAGACCTTCGGGCCGACGTCCAGGAACAGGGACGTGACCAGGATCGAGCGGACGATGAAGGTGTCCAGCAGGACGCCGAGGGCGACCGTGAAGCCGATCTCCGCGAAGGCGACCATCGGGAGCGTGCCGAGGGCGGCGAACGTGCCGGCCAGGACCAGGCCGGCGGAGGTGATGACCGCGCCGGTCGCCGCGAGGCCCGTGATGACACCTGGTCGGGTGCCCTGTCGGGCCGCCTCCTCGCGGATGCGGGTGGTCAGGAAGATGTTGTAGTCGATGCCCAGGGCCACCAGGAAGACGAAGACGAACAGCGGGAAGTCCGTCGACTCGCCCGCGTAGTCGAAGACGTACCGGAAGGCCAGGGCGCTGATGCCGAGTGCCGCCGCGAACGACAGGATCACCGTCCCGATCAGCAGCAACGGGGCGATCAGGGCGCGGAGCAGGACACAGAGGATCAGCAGTACGACCACCAGCACCAGCGGGATGATCAGGATGTTGTCGTGCGTGGTCGCCTCGTCCATGTCCAGCAGGGCCGCCGTACCGCCGCCCACCTGGGCGTCGGCGTCCGGCACCGCGTGCACGGCGTCGCGGACCCGTTCGACCGTCTGCTTCGCGGCCTCGCTGTCGGCCGGGTCGGTCATCGTGGCCTCGAAGAGGACCTTGCCCTCGAAGGACGGTTTCGTGCCCGGTGGCAGGCCCAGCGATTCGGGGACGACGCCCTCGGTCGCGGCGACCGCCTGGCCCACCTGCTGGGCCTGCGCCTGGTTGCTGACGATCACGAGCGGATCGCCGCTGCCCGCCGGGAAGTAGCGCTCCGAGACCTCCTGGCCGGTGATCGAGTCCGGGGTACCGGTGAACGCGTCCGCGTTGCTGATGCCCTCGGCACGCAGCTGGATCAGGCCGAGCGAGCAGACCGCCAGGATCAGCGCGGTCACGCCCCAGACCATGCGCGGACGGAGGGACATACGGCGTCCCATACGGGCCCAGACGCCTCGCTCGGTCGGGTCGGGGGAGCCGTGGTGCGGGATCACCGGCCAGAAGATCCAGCGGCCGAAGATCACCAGCAGGGCCGGGAACAGCGACATCATCGCCAGCAGCGCGACGGCGACGCCGATCGCGGCGACCGGGCCGAGGCCGCGGGTCGAGTTCATCTCGGCGGCCAGCAGCACCAGCATGCTCAGTACGACCGTGGCGCCGGACGCGATCACCGCGGGACCGGCGCGGTGCAGAGCCAGGGCCATCGCCTCGTGCCGGTCCTCGTGGCGGCGGAGTTCTTCCCGGTAGCGGGCGACGAGGAGCAGGGCATAGTCCGTCCCCGCGCCGAAGACGAGCACGGTGAGGATGCCCGCGCTTTGGCCGTTCACCGTCAGGCCCGCGTTCTCGGCGAGGAAGTAGATCAGGGCCTGTGCGGTGAACAGGGCGGCGATCACGGAGAGCAGCGGGATCAGCAGGAGCGAGGGGCTGCGGTACGTCAGCAGCAGCATGATGATGACGACGCCCATCGCGGACACCAGCAGCGTCGAGTCGATGCCCTCGAAGGCCTCGGAGAAGTCCGCGGAGGTGCCGCCCGGTCCGGTGATGTGCACGGCGAGCCCGTCGCCGCCTTCGCCGACGTCGTCACGGATCGAGTCGACCGCGGGCGCGATGCGCTCCCAGCCCTTCTCGTCCATGGTGATCGGGATGTAGATCTGGGCGGCCCGCGGGTCGGTCTCCCGGTCGAAGGTCGGGCCGCGGGTCTCGGCGCCCCGGATGCCGTGGTCGGTGAGCTGCTTGAGCTGCCGTACATCCTCGGTGATCTGCGCCCGGTCCTGCGCGGTCAGGCCGCTCTCGCGGGCGTAGATGACGATCGCCGGGATGGTCTCGGGCCTGAAGTCCTCCGAGATCTCCAGGACTTGGGTCGATTCGGCGGACCCGGGCAGCCAGGAGGCGGCGTCGTTGTCCTGGGCGTCGGTGAGTTTCTGCGCGAACGGCGCCGTCAGGAAGAGCACCGCCAGCCACAGCACCAGCACGACCCATTTGGCGCGCCGTCCGCACACCAGGTGGGCGATGCCCTTGGTGCCCGTCGTGATCTCGGACTTCGTCTCGGAACTGGTCCCCGTCATGGCCACCCCCGCAGCCGTCCGTGGAGCCGGTGGGCGGCCCAGCATGGCACGCCCGGCCCTCGTACAACATCCGATGAACGTCTTAGGTACGGACCGAGGCGAACATTCGTGCCCGGACATGGGAGGCTTGGGTCATGGCCGTGCAGATCAACCCCAGCATCCTGTCCGCCGACTTCGCCCGGCTCGCCGAAGAGACGAAGGCGGTCGAAGGGGCCGACTGGCTCCACGTCGACGTCATGGACAACCATTTCGTCCCGAACCTCACGCTCGGCGTGCCGGTCGTAGAGTCGTTGGCCCGTGCGACGGACACCCCGCTGGACTGCCATCTGATGATCGAGGACCCTGATCGGTGGGCACCTCAGTACGTCGAAGCGGGTGCCGGTTCCGTCACGTTCCATATCGAGGCGGCCTCCGCTCCCGTGCGGTTGGCCCGGGAGATCCGGACCAAGGGTGCCCGTGCCTCCATGGCGCTCAAGCCGGCGACGCCCATCGAGCCGTACGAGGATCTGCTCCCCGAGCTCGACATGCTGCTGATCATGACGGTCGAGCCGGGTTTCGGTGGCCAGGCGTTCCTCGACATCATGCTTCCGAAGATTCGCCGCACCCGCGAGTTGATCAGCAAGCACGGCCTGGAGCTGTGGCTCCAGGTCGACGGTGGAGTCTCGGCGGCCACGATCGAGCGTTGCGCGGAGGCCGGAGCCGATGTCTTCGTGGCGGGTTCGGCGGTGTACGGCGCCGCCGATCCGGCCGACGCGGTACGTGCATTGCGCACCCAGGCGGAGGCGGCCACGGCCGTCGCGTCCTGGGCGTGCGACCACTGAGCCAAGGGAACGTGAACGGCGCCCTTCGGGGCGGATCAAGCGGGCCGGATCTGCAAGGATGAACAGCGAATCCAGAGTGTGAACAGCAGTGAGGAGAGCGCCGTGTCGGCAATGTCGGCGGGCCGGTCAGCCATGCGGATGGGACCCGCTGAGCTGGTGCAGGCGGCGGCCATGGCCCGCCGCTTCTACCTCGAGGGCAAGTCCAAGATCCAGATCGCCGAGGAGTTCGGCGTCAGCCGCTTCAAGGTGGCCCGGGTCCTGGAGACCGCTCTCGAACGGGATCTCGTACGGATCGAGATCCGCGTCCCGGCCGAACTGGACGCCGAGCGCTCCGACGCGCTGCGCGCCCGCTACGGCCTCAGGCATGCCGTCGTGGTCGAGTCCCCGGCCGAGCCCGAGGACTCGCCCGATCCCGAGAACCTCGGTGAGGTGGCCGCCGACCTGCTCGGCGAACTCGTCAACGAGGGCGATGTGCTCGGTCTGGCCTGGGGCCGCTCCACCATCCACATGGCCGCGGCCCTCGACCGGCTGCCGCCGTGCACGGTGGTGCAGCTGACGGGCGTGTACGACGCCGGGACCGCCGAGCGCGGTTCGGTGGAGGCCGTGCGCCGGGCCGCCCAGGTGTCCGGCGGTGACGCGCACCCCATCTACGCGCCGATGCTGCTGCCGGACGCGGCCACGGCGGCGGCGCTGCGGAACCAGACCGGGATCGCGCGGGCCTTCGAGTACTTCGACAAGGTCACGGTCGCCTGTGTCTCCATCGGCTCCTGGGAGCCGGGCATCTCGACGGTGTACGACATGCTCAGCGACGAGGAGCGGGCGCACTACTCGTCCCTCGGTGTCGCCGCCGAGACGTCCGCGCACCTCTTCGACGCCGATGGCCGCCGGGTCGGACGGGACCTGGGCGAGCGGTGCATCACGGTCAAGGCCGACCAGCTCCGCCGTATCCCCGAGGTCGTGGCGATCGCGGGCGGAGCGCGGAAGGCGGGCGCGATCGACGCGGTGCTGCGGTCGGGGCTCGTGACCAGCCTGGTGACGGACACGTCCGCGGCCGACCACCTGATGACGACGGGGTCGACGCCTCGGCCCGCGCTCAACCGGGCGGATCCGGACGGGCCCTGACGGTCCTTCAGGGCAGGGCGTGACGGGAGAGCCGTGGGCAGCATCGGTCAGTTTTCAAGAAGCCGATGCCGCCGCGGCTTCCTAGCATCGGGGGTGTTCCCAACCGATCGCGCAGAAGGATGCCTGTCATGCCGAACGCAGAGAAGTCCGCCAAGAGCACGACCGCCACGTCCTACGACGGCTTCACGGACGAAGAGCGGGCCGCGATGAAGGAGCACGCTCAGGAGCTCAAGGCCGTGCGCGGTGGGAAGCGCAAGACCAAGGCCGACGCGGAAGCCGCCGTGCTCGAGAAGATCGCCGAGATGCCGGAAGCGGACCGCGTGATCGCCGAGCGGCTGCACGCTCTCATCAAGGAGAGCGCGCCGGAGCTGGCGCCGAAGCTCTGGTACGGGATGCCTGCGTACGCCAAGAACGGCAAGGTGCTCTGCTTCGTGCAGGCCGCGGCCAAGTTCAAGTCCCGCTATCTGACGCTCGGCTTCGACGACTCGGCCATGCTCGACGACGGCACCATGTGGCCGACCGCCTTCGCCGTGACGGAACTGACCCCCGCCCACGAGAAGACGATTGCCGCGCTCGTGCGGAAGGCGGTGCGCTGAGGCGCCGGACCGGCGTCAGCGCGACTGCAGCGCGTCCAGGGCCACCGCCTGCGCGAGCATCAGGCGACGGTCGAACCGGTCGTCCTCGATCCGGAGCACGTAGTGGTCACGGAAGCGGGTCTTCTTCTCGAAGAAGCCCACGTTCCGGCCGTCCGTGTCGACGAAGTCGAAGTGGTACTTCCAGATGAAGGGCAGGTCGCCGATGAACGGCAGCAGCCCCCACACGCGCCGGAAGAGGGCCAGGGCGGCGTTGCGCTCCTGAACGGTCAGGGCAGGCAGGCCCGGCTGGTCGAGCGTCCATGTCGAGCGCAGCAGCGACTTGCCGAACTTCTTGCCGAACACGCCTATCGGCTGCCCGCCGCCGGTGACGTCATAGGCGCTGGCGAGGTCGACGACCTTGCGGGCCTTGAAGCCGCCGAAGACGGCTTGCTTCGACTCATCGGTGTAGAGGGTGACCTCTTCCTTGAACTTCATGCGCTTCTGCTCGACGAAGGCGACCTTCGCACCGGGCCCGCCGGCGCCGTCGTCGGCGAAGATCTCGTAGCGGTTGACCATCATGGTCACCCGCTGGTGGATGTGGAACTGCCGCTGGGACTGCACAGCGCCGACGTCCATGGGCTCCCCTTCACACGATGGCGCTCGGCAGCGTACAGGCCGTGGCCGGCGGTGGCGACGCGCTGCCGGCCCTGCGGCAGAATGACCACCACACCGATGATCACTACGAATCGTTCAGGGCGGTACTGAGATGACGGAAGTCGTGGTCACGCTGGACCTCGACGGGGTCACGGACAAGGCGGGCCTGATGGACCGCTGCGCCCGTGCCCTGTCGCTGCCCGACTGGTTCGGCCGCAACTGGGACGCGCTGGCCGACTCGCTCTCCGACCACACCGTCTGGCCCGACGGCGCCGTGGAGCAGGGGCTGCTGGTCGTCGTACGGAACTGGCAGCCGTACGCCGTCGCGCGCCCGGGCGAGTGGGAGACCGCGCAGGAGGTGTTCGGGCAGGCGGCCGACAAGGCGCCGGCGTTGACCGTGGCGCTGGCTCTTGGTCGAGCATGACCCTGCGTTCAGTGGCCCACGTCGTGATCGCCCGCTTCGATGAGGCCGCTTTCATAGGCGAAGATCACGATCTGGATGCGGTCGCGCAGCCCGAGCTTGGTGAGGATGCTCGACACATGTGACTTGACGGTGGCGGCACCGATGACGAGTTGCTCGGCGATTTCGGCGTTGCTCGCGCCGCGGGCGACGGCGGTCATGATCTCGCGTTCGCGGCCGGTGAGCCGGTCCAGGCGGGCTGCGACGGCGGCGTTGACGGTACGGTGCTGCGCGAACCTGTCGATGAAGCGTCGGGTGATCGAGGGGGCCAGCAGCGTTCCGCCCTCGGCCACGGTGCGTACGGCGGTGGCCAGTTGCTCAGGGGGAATGTCCTTGAGTACGAAGGCACTGGCGCCGGAGCGCAGCGCCTTGTAGACGTACTCGTCCGGGTCGAACGTGGTCAGGATCAGCACCTTGGGACCCCAGTCGGCCTCCTGAAGGATCCGGGAGGTCGCTTCGAGGCCGTCCATCTCGGGCATGCGGATGTCCATGAGGATCACGTCCGGACGGTGCAGGCGTGCCGCCTCGATCACCTCGAAGCCGTTGCCCGCCTCAGCCACGACCTCGATGTCGTGGTGGACCCGGAGAATCATGGCGAAGCCGCGCCGTACCAGCGCCTGGTCGTCGGCCACGACGACGCGGATGCTCACGTGGTCTCCCCCTTGACGGGCAGATGGGCGGCGAGCCGGAATCCGCCGCCGGGACGTGGCCGGGCGTCGAGGCTTCCGCCGAGCAGATGGGCTCTTTCGCGCATGCCGACGATGCCGTGGCCGGGTGGCCCCTTGGGTGCGGCCGGCGCGGCCTGGACGCTGCCGTGGCCGTCGTCGAGCACCTCGATGGTGATGCCGTCGCTCTCGTCGCGCAGCTGCACCTGGGTGCGGGTGCGAGGTCCGCTGTGTTTGAGCACGTTGGTGAGGGCCTCCTGGACGATGCGGTACGCGGAGAGGTCCACGCGGGCCGGGAGAGGGTCTCGGATGCCGTTCGTGACCGAGATGTCCAGACCCGCCTCGCGGACCTCGGCCACGAGCCGGGGCAGCTCGGCCAGACCCGGCTGGGGCCCCAGATCATCGCGCTCCGCGTCCGGCCGCAACACTCCCAGCAGGTGCCGCAGTTCGTCCAGCGCCTGGCGTCCCGCCTCCTCCACCGCCGCCATCGCCTCCAGGGCACCCTGCGGATCCTCGGCGGCCACCATCCGGGCCGCACCGGCCTGCACCGTCATCATGCTCACCCGGTGGGCGACCACATCGTGCAGTTCCCGCGCGATGTGGCTGCGTTCCTCGGTCACGATGCGCCGCGCCTCGGCGGCCTGTTCCCGGAGGAGCCGGGCGGCACGCCCGGCGCGAAGCCGTAGGCGCCGGCCGAGGTACCAGGCCCCCGACATGACGAGGGCGCCGAAGACGATGTCTCCCCAGGGGAGGGAAAGCAGGAGGCCGTCGATCGTGAGCGCGGCGATGGCCGCGACGACGCCGAGGGGACCCCACCGGGTGTCGTCGGAGTGCCGCCCGACGCTGTACAGCGCGACGATCACCATCCCGCCCAGAGTGGAGTGGCTGCTTCCCAGCGTCCCGGCCCACGCGGCGAGCACCACGCACAGCACCGCGAGCGGACTGCTCCGACGCCGGTAGAGCGCCGCGCCGGCCACCAGGATGAGCAGGAGCGCCGGATGGAGGATGCCCGAGACCGGGCGGACGACCATCGTGTCCCCCGGCCCTCCCTCCAGGAGCATCGTCGGCACGAACAGCGCCATGGCGAGGACGGCGTCCGCGGTGCGCGGCCAGCGCGTGAACGGGTCGCGGAACCTGCCCGGCACGCTGCGGCCCGGCGTCTCGGCATGCGGCGCCCTGCGATTCATCGAGGCTCCATCAAGAGGCGTCCGGGGCCTGGCGCAGGTCATCGGGACGCACCGGGCAGGTCATCGTAAGTCCGGCTCACAGGCACCGTCACCCGCCTGTGGACGGATCCGGTCCTCCGCCGCCGGCAGGAGGCAACCGCCCTGTTCTCCCCGTCGCGCGCGGGAGGGCCGAACCCGCCGCGGGGCGGGAGACGGTACCGGCGCCGACGCCCACGATGGGACTGCTCGCTCCCACTGCCGCCGAACGCCGGTCCGGTGCAGCCGACCGGCGGCCAACCACGGGATCCAGGTCGGCAGTTGACGTCGCTCGGCAGCAGACCGCAGGAGCCCGGTCGTCACGTGCCGCCGGTCGGCACCCGTCTCACAGGAGCCCACCACCATGAACCGACTCACGCGCCGCATCGGCGACGCGAGCGCCCGCCGACCGTGGGTGACCATCGCCGCCTGGCTGGCGGCCCTGGCACTCGTGCTGCCCCTGGCCGGCCTTGCGGGCGGCTCGTTCGTCGACGACCTCGTCGCTCCCGGCAGCCAGAGCGAGGAGGCGATGCAACTCCTCGAAGAACGCTTCCCCGAAGCATCCGGCGGCAGCGCCACGACGGTGTTCGCCGCGCCGGAAGGGGAGCGGATCGACCGCCACCGCCCTGCCATCGAGGCGGCCGTCGCCCGGATCGCCGATGTGGAGCACGTCGCCACGGTCACCGATCCCTTCACCGCCGGCACGGTCTCGCCCGACGGACGGATCGGCTTGGTCCACGTCACCTTCGACATACCGACGATGGACGTGCATCCCGAGCAGATCGATGCCCTGAACAGCGCCATCGAACCCGTACGTGGCGACGGTGTCGTCGCCGAACTCGGCGGCGACACCGTCTTCATCAATGCCGAGACGCCGACCTCGGGCGCGGAGGCGGCGGGCCTGCTGGCCGCCCTGGTCATCCTGGTGGTCGTCTTCGGCACGATCGTGGCCGCGCTGGTCCCGATCGCGCTCGCCCTCGTCGCCGTCGCCGCCGGACTGGGCGGCATCACGCTGCTCGCCCACGCGATGGACGTCTCCACAGCCGCCCCCACCATCGGCGCGATGGTCGGCCTGGGCGTCGGTATCGACTACGCCCTGTTCGTCGTGGCCCGCTACCGCGAGAACCACGCCGCCGGCCAGGACAACTCCACCGCGCTGTCGAACGCCATGGCGTCGTCGGGCGCGGCCGTCCTGTTCGCCGGCGGCACCGTCGTCGTGGCGATGACCGCGCTCGCAGTGACCGGCCTGGGCTTTCTGACCTCGATCGGTCTGAGCACCTCGCTGGTCGTGCTGTTCGCCGTGGCGACCGCCCTGACGCTGCTGCCCGCACTGCTGTCCCTGCTGGGCGACCGCATGCACAAGCGGCGGCGCCGGGGCCTGCGCACGCGCCGGGTGAACAAGCCCGAGGAGACCGCGTGGTGGCGGTTCGCCCACCGCGTCTCCGGTCGGCCGTGGCCGTATCTGCTGGTCGCGTCCGCGGCGTTGCTGGCGCTGGCCGCCCCGGCGCTGCGCATGGAGACGGGCTTTCCCGACGCGGGCGACGACGCGACCAGCACCACCCATCGCCGTGCCTACGACCTGATGGCGGAGGGCTTCGGCCCGGGCTTCAACGCCCCTCTGCTGATCGTTGCCGACCTGCGCAGCCCCGGCGTGGACGCCGAGGGCATCCCCGAGCTGTCCCGCCGCCTCGCCGACGACCCCGGCATCGCCTCGGTCGGCGAGCCCCAGATCTCCGCGGCGGGGGACACCGTCGTCCTGCCCACGCTTCCCACCACCGCCCCCGCGGACGCCGCGACCTCCCACACCCTCGAACGCATCCGCGACGTCGTCCCCGACAACGTCGCCGTGTCGGGCCTGACCGCCATGACCGACGACCTCACCCGGCAACTCGCCGACACACTCCCCGTCTTCATCGCCGCGATCATCGTGGTGTCGTTCCTGCTGCTGATGCTGGTGTTCCGCTCCATCGCGGTACCGCTGAAGGCGGCCGTGATGAACCTGCTGTCCATCGGCGGCGCGTACGGCGTCGTGGTGGCCGTCTTCCAGTGGGGCTGGCTGGGGGGACTGTTCAACCTGGAGGAGACCCTGCCGATCGCCTCACCCATGCCGACGATCTTCTTCGCGGTCCTGTTCGGCCTGTCCATGGACTACGAGGTGTTCCTGCTGTCGCGCGTCCGCGAGGAGTACGACGCCACGGGCGACCCCAAGGAGTCGGTGGCTCGCGGCATGGCGGTCACGGGCCGCGTCATCACCTCCGCCGCGTTGATCATGACCGTGGTGTTCCTCAGCTTCGTGGTCAATCCCTCGCCGCTCGTCAAGATGATGGGCCTGGGGCTGGCGACGGCCGTCGTGCTCGATGCCACGATCGTCCGGATGGTGCTCGTCCCCGCGTCGATGGCGTTGCTGGGACGCGCCGCCTGGTGGCTGCCCCGCCCCCTCGACCGGCTGCTGCCCCGCACCAGCACGGAGGGTGCCGCCGACGTCCCACCCCCGCCGGAGCCCGCGCTCGTCCCCAGCCGTCAGTGACAGGGACGTCCTCGGTCCTCGGCTCGCCGGTCGTACAAGCACTCGGGTAACGTTTTGTTGCAAGGCAGGTTCCTGCCCGGCACAGGAGTCCCCGTACCTCCTAGGAGGATCACATGAGCGTGGGGCTGTCTCGCTGTGTCTTCGTGGGAGTGACCTGCGTAATTTCACGTGAAATTGTGGGTCTATGCGTTTTCTTGAGGCCAGCACCGGTCGCCACGTAGAAGCATCTCCGGTTCCCTACGACCTGACGTACGACGACGTGTTCATGGTGCCGAGCCGCAGCGCGGTCGGTTCGCGGCAGGATGTGGACCTCAGCTCCTCGGACGGCACCGGCACCACGATCCCGCTGGTCGTCGCCAACATGACCGCGATCGCGGGTCGCCGGATGGCCGAGACGATGGCCCGGCGCGGCGGCCTCGTGGTCATCCCGCAGGACATCCCGATCGACGTGGTCACCGAGGTCGTCTCCTGGGTGAAGAGCCGCCATCTCGTCCTCGACACCCCGATCGTGCTGGCCCCGCACCAGACCGTCGCCGACGCGCTGTCCCTGCTGCCGAAGCGGGCGCACAACGCCGGTGTGGTCGTGGACGAGGAGCAGCGGCCGATCGGTGTGGTCACCGACGCGGACCTGTCCGGCGTGGACCGCTTCACGCAGCTCGAGATCGTCATGTCCCGGGACCTGCTGCTGCTCGACGCCGACATGGACCCGCGCGAGGCCTTCAACACCCTCGACCACCACAACCGGCGGTACGCCCCCGCGGTCGACAGCGACGGCCGGCTCGCCGGCATCCTCACCCGCAAGGGCGCCCTGCGCGCCACGCTCTACACGCCGGCCGTCGACGCACAGGGCAGGCTGCGGATAGCCGCCGCCGTCGGAATCAACGGCGATGTCGCGGGCAAGGCCAAGCAGCTGCTCGACGCGGGCATCGACACGCTCGTCATCGACACGGCGCACGGCCACCAGGAGTCGATGATCAGCGCGCTCAGGCTGGTCCGCGCCCTCGACCCGCAGGTCCCGATCGTCGCGGGCAACATCGTGTCCGCGGACGGGGTGAAGGACCTCGTCGAGGCCGGCGCCGACATCATCAAGGTCGGTGTCGGACCGGGTGCGATGTGCACCACCCGCATGATGACCGGGGTCGGCAGGCCGCAGTTCTCCGCGGTCCTGGAGTGCGCCGCCGAGGCGAAGAAGTACGGCAAGCACGTCTGGGCCGACGGCGGTGTCCGGCACCCCCGCGATGTCGCCATGGCGCTGGCCGCCGGTGCGTCCAACGTGATGGTCGGGTCCTGGTTCGCGGGCACGTACGAGTCGCCGGGCGACCTCCAGCAGGACGCCGACGGCCGTCTCTACAAGGAGTCGTTCGGCATGGCGTCCGCGCGGGCCGTGGCCAACCGTACGTCCGACGAGTCGGCCTACGACCGGGCTCGCAAGGCGCTGTTCGAGGAGGGCATCTCCACCTCCCGCATGTTCCTCGACCCCGCCCGCCCGGGCGTCGAGGACCTGATCGACTCGATCATCGCGGGTGTGCGGTCGTCCTGCACCTACGCGGGCGCCGGCTCCCTGGAGGAGTTCGCCGAGAAGTCGGTCGTCGGCATCCAGAGCGCGGCGGGCTATGCGGAGGGAAAGCCGCTGCACGCCAGCTGGAACTGACGTCTCACTCCCTTGTTGTTCGCCCCCGCCGCCCCTACCCGTCCCATCCCTGAGGGCTGCGCCCCCAGACCCCCGCTTCGGCCTGAACGGCCTCGTCCTCAAACGCCGGACGGGCTAAAAGCAGCCTTGAGGAGCGGGGGTCCAGGGGGCAGAGCACCCTGGCGGGACGCAACGCTCGAAAGCCCCCGTGCAACGAACGCCCACGTAGCCATGATGAACGCAATGATCTTGCACGCCCACGCAAGGTTGCTGCATTACAACGGCAACGCTGTTCCTCGTAGGCTGTCGCCTCGTACGTGGCGTGGCAGGGACCCCGCTCGGTGGGTCCCTGCCCGAAGGGGTGCCGCCGGTCCCTGTCGCCCCTGACCGGCAGCGATGAAGGAGCCAGCGCGTGCTCGACCAAGGCGCACCCCCGCACGACCGCAGTCAGACAGTCCCCGCCTCCCCGGGCGTCGGCGCACGCCTGTTGCGTCGCAAGCCCGTGGAACACCTGGTCGCGGAGGGCGGCCAGGGTGAGGGAGGGTCGCTGCGCCGCTCCCTCGGGCTGTGGCAGCTGACCATGATCAGCATCGGTGCCACGCTCGGCACCGGCATCTTCGTCGTGCTCGGCGACGCCGTCCCCGAGGCGGGCCCCGCGGTCACCCTCGCCTTCGTCATCGCCGGTCTCACGGCCCTGTTCTCGGCGCTGTCGTACGCGGAACTCGCGGGCAGCATCCCGGTCGCGGGCTCCTCGTACTCGTATGCGTACGCAACGATGGGTGAACTCGTCGCCTGGGTCTGCGGCTGGTGCCTGGTGCTGGAGTACGGCGTGTCCGTGGCCGCCGTCGCGGTCGGCTGGGGCGAGTACCTCAACGAGCTGCTCGACGGGACGATAGGGGTCACCATCCCGGCGACGCTGTCGTCCGCGCCCGGTGAGGGCGGGATCATCAACCTGCCCGCGCTGATCGTCGTCCTGCTGGCGATGGTGTTCCTGCTCGGCGGCGTCCGGGAGTCCGCCCGCGCCAACACGATCATGGTCGCCGTGAAGATCGCCGCGCTGGTGCTGTTCTGCGCGGTCGGCTTCATGGGCTTCAAGTCCGGCAACTACGAGGACTTCATGCCGCTCGGCATGGCGGGCGTGAGCGCGGCCGGCGCCACGCTCTTCTTCTCCTACATCGGCTTCGACGCCGCCTCCACCGCCGGTGAGGAGGCGAAGAACCCCAAGAAGGACCTGCCGCGGGCGATCATGCTCTCGCTGATCATCGTCACCGCGCTGTACGTGCTCGTCGCGGCCGTCGCCGTCGGCGCCTGGAACTGGACCAAGTTCGAGGGCTCCGAGGCCTCCCTCGCCGCGATCATGAACGACGTCAGCGGCCAGACCTTCTGGGGCACCCTGCTCGCGCTCGGCGCCGTCATCTCCATCGCGAGCGTGGTCCTCACCGTGCTCTACGGCCAGACCCGCATCCTCTTCGCGATGTCCCGCGACGGCCTGGTGCCCAAGGCGCTCGGCAAGGTCCACGCCAAGACGGGCGCGCCCCGCCTCAACACGGTGATCGTGTCGCTGTTCTGCGGTGCGCTCGCCGCCCTGATCCCGCTGGGCAAGCTCGTCGACGCCACCAGCATCGGCACGCTGTTCGCCTTCGCGCTGGTCAACATCGCGGTGATCGTGCTGCGTTACAAGCGACCCGAGCTGGAGCGGACGTTCAGGGTCCCCTTCGGCCCGGTCCTGCCGGTCCTGGGCTTCGGCTTCTGCGCGTACAACATGTTCAGCCTGGACTCCGTGACCTGGGTCGTCTTCGGGTGCTGGATGGCCGCGGGTCTCGTGTTCTACTTCAGTTACGGCTATCGCCGCTCCCGTCTCGCGACGCAGGAAGCGCTCGCAACACCAGAAGTGAAGTGAACCACCCGCAGTGCTGAACGATCTCGACGAACGCATCGTGCACGCCCTCGCCGAGGACGCCCGCCGCTCCTACGCGGACATCGGGCAACTGGTCGGCCTGTCCGCGCCCGCCGTGAAACGGCGCGTGGACCGGCTGCGCGCCACCGGCGCCATCACCGGCTTCACCGTACGGGTGGACCCGTCGGCGCTCGGCTGGGAGACCGAGGGGTTCGTCGAGATCTACTGCCGGCACAACACCTCGCCGGAGACCATCCGGCGGGGCCTGGAGCGCTATCAGGAGGTCGTGGCCGCGTCCACCGTCACCGGTGACGCGGACGCGGTCGTCCAGGTCTTCGCCTCCGACATGCGCCACTTCGAGCGGGTGCTGGAGCGGATCGCGGGCGAGCCGTTCGTGGAGCGGACGAAGTCGGTGCTGGTGCTGTCGCCACTGCTGCGCCGCTTCTCGTCGGGATCGCCCACGTAGTCGGGCCGCCCACCCAATTCCGGCGACGAATGCGCTCGGCCGGTCTAACATCGGTGTCATGACCTGGCGACATTGATCCTCACCAGAGCCTGGCGTCCGACGGCTGACCGCGACGCTGTACGGCTACTCGTTCCTGGACGAATTCGTCCTGCTGTACCCGGTGTACGCGCTGCTGTTCACCGACACCGGCCTGTCGGTCTGGCAGATCTCCTCCCTCTTCGCCCTGTGGTCGATCACCGGCGTCCTGCTGGAGGTCCCTTCCGGTGCTTGGGCCGACGCCGTCTCCCGCCGACTGCTGCTGTGGCTCGGCCCACTGCTGACTGCTGCCGGCTTCGCGCTGTGGGTGATCGTCCCGTCGTACTGGGCCTTCGCGGCCGGCTTCGTCCTGTGGGGCGCCGGTGGAGCGCTCGGCTCCGGTGCGCTGGAGGCCCTGGTCTACGACGAGCTGGACCGGCTCGGCGCGGCCGACCGGTACGCCCGAGTGATGGGCCGGGCGCGGGCGGCCGGGCTGATCGGCGTCATGGCGGCGATGGGGCTCGCCGGGCCGGTGTTCGCGTGGGGCGGTTATCCAGCCGTCGGGACGGCGAGCGTCCTGGCGTGTCTGCTCGCCGCGGCGACCGCGAGCCGGTTCCCGGAGCACCGGACGCCCACGGAGGACGGCGACAACTGGGCCGCGACCCTGCGGGCGGGGCTCGCCGAAGCACGCGCCGACCGTTCGGTGGTCGGGGCGCTGCTGCTCGTCCCGGCCGTCACCGCGGTGTGGAGCGCCCTCGACGAGTACACGGCGCTCCTGGTGCGGGACTTCGGCGTGCCGGACGAGAGGGTTCCGTATCTGCTTCTGCTGATCTGGGCGGGTGCCACGGCCGGGAGCCTGCTCGCCGGTCTCGCCGAACGCCTCGGCACGGCAGGGTTCGCGGGACTCCTCGCGGGCGCCGCGCTCGCCCTCGCCGTCGGTGCCACGGCGTCGTCCGTGGCCGGGCTCGGCCTCGTGGCCCTCGCCTTCGGCGGCTTCCAGCTGGCGACCGTGCTCGCCGACGCCCGCCTCCAGGACCGCATCGACGACAGCCGCCGGGCCACCCTGACCTCGCTCGCCGGTCTCGGCACCGAGCTGGCCACGGTCGCCACGTACGGCGCGTACGCGACGATCGGCGCGACGGCGGCGCACAGCACCGCCTTCGCCGTGTTCGCGGTGCCGTATCTGGTGACGGCGGTCCTGCTGGCGGCCGGGAGAGCGGCGACGCGGTGACGGCGACGGTCACTGCGGGCGACCGTGCGGTGGGGGTCGTGTTACCCCCGGCAACCGTTGCGTTCCCTGTGCGGCATCCCGTAAGTTGCAGGCGCCCGCGTGCTACCGGCGGGTAACACCCGCGGGTAACCCTGAGGAGACCATGCGCCGGCTCATCGGCCGTCCCACCACGGTCCGCGCCCGCATCGTGGCGCTCGCACTCGCCCCGGTGGTCGCACTGATGGCGCTGTGGAGCTTCGCCATGGTGTCGGTCACCGGCGAACTGCGCGCTCTCGCCCGGGTCGAGGGGGTGTACGACGACTTCGGCACCCCCGTCGACACGGCGATCGGACAGATCCAGATCGAACGACGGCTCGCCGCCGCCTACTTGGGCGCCGGCCACCGCACACCGGCCGCCCTGGACCTCATGGAACAGCAGCGCCGCACCGATCAGGCGGTGACCGCGCTGCGCGAGGCGGTCCGGGAAGGGGACCGCGACCGGCTCTCCGACCGGCAGCGGCGGGCCCTCGACACCATGCTCGACACCGTGGACGAACTCGACGGCCTGCGCGAGCGCGTGCTGTCCCGCGAGATCTCCTGGGACCGAGCCGTCACCGAGTACGGCGCCGTCGTGGAGCCCGGGTTCGACGTCCAGTCCACGCTCACCGCGCTGCAGGCCGGGCAGTTGGCGCGGGAGGCGCAGGTCGTCATCGAGCTCGTCCGGGTACGGGAGTTCGTCTCCCGCGAGGACGCCCTTGTCGCCGGTGCGCGGGCGGCCGGCACCCTCACCGACCGCCAGTACGACACGCTCACGGCGACGATCGAGGACCGCCGGGTCTTCCAGCGGACGTATGTGCCCGATCTGCCGTCAGACTCGCGGGCGCTGTTCGAGGAGTTCCGGCGCGGGGAGGCGCACCGGGCGCTGACCGCCGGTGAGGACGCGCTGCTGCGGGCCGGCGCCGACGGGGCGGGGCGCGCCGTCGCGGCCGACTCATGGCGTACGACGACCGACCGTGCGGTCAAGCGGTACATGGAGTTGTGCACCGAGGCGGCGCGGAACTCCGCCGAGCGCGGGCGGGCGTTCGCCTACCGTGAGCTGGCCAAGGCCGCGGTGGTGGGTGTGCTGGGGCTGGCGGCCGTAGGGCTGTCGCTGTGGTTCGCGGTGCGCGGGGCGCGTCGTATCTCGCGTCGGCTGGAGGATCTGCGGGACGCGGCCGACCTGCTCACGACGCGTCAACTCCCGGACGTCATGGAGCGGTTGAGCGCGGGTGACGAGGTGGACGCGCTCGCCGAGGCGCCGCCGCTGGCCGACGGGGAGGCGGGTGCCGACGAGATCGGTCAGGTCGGCCGGTCCTTCAACGCGGCCCGGCTCGCCGCGATCGAGGCGGCCGTGCGGCAAGCCACCCTGCGCCGGGGCCAGTTCTCGGTGCTGCTCACCATCGCCCGGCGCAACCAGGCGCTGGTGCACCGCCAGCTGAAACTCGTCGACACGCTGGAGCGGCGTACGAACGACCCGGACATCCTCGACCAGCTGTTCCGCATGGACCATCTGACCACCCGGATGCGGCGCCACGCGGAGGGCCTGATCATCCTCTCCGGCGCGGCGCCCGGCCGCAGATGGCGGCGTCCGGTGCCGATCGCCGACGTCGTCTCCTCGGCGGTGGGCGAGATCGAGGACTACGCGCGCGTGGAGGTGCCGCCGATGCCGAGGGTCGGCGTTGCGGCCGACGCGGTCGCCGATGTCGTCCATCTCATCGCCGAACTCGTCGAGAACGCCACGGTGTTCTCGCCGCCGCACACCCGGGTGACCATGCGTACCGGGCAGGCCGGTGGCGGCTTCGTCCTGGAGATCGACGACCGGGGGCTCGGTCTCGATCCCGACCAGCTCGACGAGGCCCGGCGCACGCTCACCGACCCGGACGACTTCGACCCGACCCGGCACGACCGGCTGGGCCTGTATGTCGTGGGCCGGCTGGCGGCGCGGCACGGCATCGAGGTCACGCTGTGCGGGTCGCCGTACGGCGGCACGACGGCGGTCGTGCTGCTGCCGGAGGGGGTGCTCGCCGAGGTGGACGGGCGGACGCCGGAGGAGGCGGAGAGCGGGAGGCCGAGGGCGTCCTCGGTGCGGAGCGCGGGGCCGTCCGGGACACCGCCGTCGCGGAAGGGGTGGGAGGAGTCCGGGAGCGGGGCGGCCGTGCTTGCCCTGCGTGGTCGCGACCGGGCCACGCCCGCTCTGCCCACCCGCGTCCGCCAGGCCTCGCTCGCCGAGGGCCTGCGTGACGACGGGCCGTCCGTGGACGCGCCGGTCACCGACGGCCCGCCCGATCGCGACGTCACGCCCGACGAGATGCGAGCCATCTTTGGTGCCTTCCAGCGCGGCACCGACCGCGGACGCAGAGGCCTGCCCGCCGACACCAAGGAAGGGACGGACGCCGACGATGCGCCCTGACCAGAACTCCGTTCCAGAACGCACCGGCACCGACCTCGGCTGGCTCCTCGACGACCTTGTCGCCCGGACCGATCACGTCCGCCAGGCCGTACTCCTCACCGCCGATGGCCTCCCGCTGAGCATGTCGGAGGGCATGGCGGCCCGGGACATCGAGCACCTCGCCGCCGTCTGTTCCGGCTTCCACGGCCTCGCCCGCTCGGCGGGGGAGCGGTTCGCCGCGGGAAGGGTGCGGCAGACGATGGTGATGCTCGACGACGCCTACCTCTTCATCACCCCGGCCGGCGACGGCACCCGGCTCGCCGTGCTGAGCGGGCCACAGACCGACGTCGGACAGCTCGCCCATGAGATGGCCCTGCTCGTCCGCCGCGTCGGCCGGCATCTGGCCACCGGCGCACGGTCGGCCGCCGCCGATCCGGCAGATCCCTGATCCGCCCGTGACCGACGACGAGCACTGGTACGAGGACGAGACCGGGGCGATGGTGCGCCCCTACACCGTCACGCACGGACGCACCCGGCCCTCGGACCACATCGACATGTTGTCGCAGGTCACGGCTTTGCGGCCGGACGGCGGACCGCCGGGCGTCGACCACGCGCGCGCCTCTCTGCTCGCCCTGGCGCACCGCGGCCCCCGCCCGGTCGTCGAGCTCGCCGCGGACGCCGACCTGCCGCTGACCGTCGTACGCGTACTGCTCGGGGATCTGGCCGCGGCCGGACTCGTACGCATCGACGAACCGCGGCGGACGGGGCCGGACGGTCCTGCCGCCGACCCCGAGCTGCTGCGGGTGATCGTCGCGCGGCTGCGCGAGATCTAGAAGCGCGGCTGCCAGGGCACGACCCTGAAGTCGCCCGTGCCCTTCTTCACCCGCTCGAACGGCGCCGAGCTCACGCACTTGGGCAGGTCCTTCGGACCCAGGTCCTCGGTCGTCGCCCAGCTGTAGCCGACCCGGTCGGTGCCGCCGGTGTCGTGGACGGTGATGCCCACCCGGGTGCCCTTCGCGCCGTCGAGGTCGGTGTCCGTGACGACTCCGGACACGACGGCCACCTTGCCGCCGGTGACCAGGCAGTCGACCTTCGCCTTCGCCCAGGCACCTTTCCCGTCGATGTAGTGGCTCCACTCGAAGGTGCCGGTCGCCTTCATCGGGTCGTCGGTGTCCTTCGCCGCCAGATGCGCGTCGAAGCTGAAGGTGATGTCGTCCCCGGCGACGCGGTAGAGCTTCGCGGTGCCGGTGAGCGCGGCGGCCTCGCGTCGCTTGTCAGCGTCGTCACCGGCAGTGGCCGATCCCGCCGCCCCGGCGGTGAGCAGCAGCGCGGCGCCGAGTACGGCGGTCTTCGTACGGCGGTTCATGGCGGTCCTTTCCGCAGGTCAACCGGACGCCCACCACTCTCGCCGGGCGGCGCCCGCGCCACATCGCGCCAGGGGCGGCACCCCGCCTCCGCCGTCCGGCGGGGACACCACGGCGATCTGCGCCTTCGGAGGTACGGCACCTCCGCCCGAGGTCGCGCAACGAATCGACGCCGCAGCCGGAACGGACGCAACAATCCGCTCACCGACGCGCAACGGCTCCTCCTTGTCCGCCCGAGCCGGCCGCCCGTACCGTCTACGTGGCCCCCACAACCACCCTTCCGTCCGGTGAGGATCACGCATGCGTACCGCCCTGCTCCAGAGCTCCGGCCGCCCCGGCTCCGTCGTCGAGAACCTCAAGGTCCTCGACGAGGCCGCGGGCAGGGCGGCGGACGCCGGTGCCGGGCTGCTGGTCGCGCCGGAGATGTTCCTGACCGGGTATGCCATCGGCGACGACATCGCCCGCCTCGCCGAACCCGCGGACGGCGACTGGGCCGACGCCGTCGCCGAGACCGCGACACGGAACGGCCTCGCGATCGCCTACGGCTACCCCGAGCGCTCCGGCGAGACCGTCTACAACTCCGCCCAGCTGATCGCCGCCGACGGCACCCGGCTCGCGAACTACCGCAAGACCCACCTCTTCGGCTGCTTCGAGCGCGACCACTTCACCCCGGGGGAGCAGCCGGTCGTCCAGGCCGAGCTGAACGGCCTCCGCGTCGGCCTCATGATCTGCTACGACGTCGAGTTCCCGGAGAACGTCCGCGCCCACGCCCTCGCCGGCACCGACCTCCTCCTGGTGCCGACCGCGCAGATGCACCCGTTCCAGTTCGTCGCCGAGTCCGTCGTGCCAGTGCGGGCCTTCGAGAACCAGATGTACGTCGCGTACGTCAACCGGGCCGGGCAGGAGGGGGAGTTCGAGTTCGTCGGGCTCTCCACGCTGGCCGGACCCGACGGGATCGCCCGCACCCGCGCAGGCCGCGGCGAGGAGCTGCTCCTCGCCGACGTCGACCCGGCCTTCCTCGCCGCCTCCCGCGAGGCCAACCCGTATCTGCGGGACCGCCGCCCCGGCCTCTACGGGTCCCTGGTCTGAAATCCCCTGATCTTCCCCCAGTTCTTTTCGCGCAAGGAGTCCGTACCCCATGACGTCCACGGTGCCCAACGCCGTCCAGCACGCCGACGCGCAGCAGCCGCCGATCACCATGTTCGGTCCGGACTTCCCGTACGCGTACGACGACTTCCTCGCCCACCCGGCGGGCCTCGGCCAGATACCCGCGACCGAGCACGGCACCGAGGTCGCGGTCATCGGCGGCGGGCTGTCCGGCATCGTGGCCGCCTACGAGCTGATGAAGATGGGCCTCAAGCCCGTGGTCTACGAGGCCGACCAGATCGGCGGTCGGCTGCGGACCGTCGGCTTCGACGGCTGCGACCCTTCCCTCACCGCCGAGATGGGCGCGATGCGCTTCCCGCCGTCCTCCACGGCGCTCCAGCACTACATCGACCTGGTGGGTCTGGAGACCCGGTCCTTCCCCAACCCCCTTGCGGAGACGACGCCTTCGACGGTCGTCGACCTCAAGGGCGAGTCGCACTACGCCGAGACGGTCGACGACCTGCCGCAGGTCTACCGGGACGTCGCCGACGCCTGGAACAGGTGCCTGGAGGAGGGCGCCGACTTCTCCGACATGAACCGGGCCCTGCGCGAGCGCGACGTGCCGCGTATCCGGGAGATCTGGGCGAAGCTCGTCGAGAAGCTCGACAACCAGACCTTCTACGGCTTCCTCTGCGACTCCGAGGCCTTCAGGTCCTTCCGGCACCGCGAGATCTTCGGCCAGGTCGGCTTCGGCACCGGTGGCTGGGACACCGACTTCCCCAACTCGATCCTGGAGATCCTCCGCGTCGTCTACACCGAGGCCGACGACCACCACCGCGGCATCGTGGGCGGCTCGCAGCAGCTGCCGCTCAGGCTCTGGGAGCGCGAGCCGGAGAAGATCCTGCACTGGGCGTACGGCACCTCGCTGAAGTCCCTGCACGACAACGGCGAACCGCGCCCCGCCGTGACCCGCCTGCACCGCACCGCCGGCAACCACATCACCGTCACCGACGCGAACGGCGACATCCGTACCTTCAAGGCGGCCGTCTTCACCGCCCAGTCCTGGATGCTGCTCTCCAAGATCGCCTGCGACGACTCGCTCTTCCCGATCGACCACTGGACGGCGATCGAGCGCACCCACTACATGGAGTCCAGCAAGCTTTTCGTCCCCGTCGACCGGCCGTTCTGGCTGGACAAGGACGAGGAGACCGGCCGGGACGTCATGTCGATGACCCTCACCGACCGGATGACCCGCGGTACCTACCTGCTGGACGACGGTCCGGACAAGCCGGCCGTCATCTGTCTGTCGTACACCTGGTGCGACGACAGCCTGAAGTGGCTGCCGCTGTCCGCGAACGAGCGGATGGAGGTCATGCTGAAGTCGCTGGGCGAGATCTATCCGAAGGTCGACATCAGGAAGCACATCATCGGCAACCCGGTGACGGTGTCCTGGGAGAACGAGCCCTACTTCATGGGCGCGTTCAAGGCCAACCTGCCCGGTCACTACCGCTACCAGCGGCGCCTGTTCACGCACTTCATGCAGGACCGGCTGCCCGAGGACAAGCGGGGCATCTTCCTGGCCGGCGACGACATCTCCTGGACGGCGGGCTGGGCCGAGGGCGCGATCCAGACCGCGCTGAACGCGGTGTGGGGCGTCATGCACCACTTCGGCGGGGCGACCGACGCGACCAACCCCGGCCCGGGCGACGTGTACGACGAGATCGCGCCGGTGGAGCTTCCGGAGGACTGACCCCGGTCAGTCGGGGAGCGGGGTGAGCAGCATCCGCCCCGCGAACCCCACCACCGCGTCCAGCCGCTCGGTGAACTCCTCGGCGACATCGGGGAGTTCACGCAGCGCCCACAGGGCCCGGGCCGTCGACCAGGTGGCGTCCCGGGCCCGCTCCAGGCTCCACGAGCCGAGCAGATGGGTGAGCGGGTCGGCGATCTGGAGGAGGTCGGGGCCCGGCATCAGATCTTCGCGGATGCGCTCCTCCAGCGAGACGAGGAGATCACCCACGCGGTCGAACTCGTCCTCCAGCTCGGCGGGTTCGCAGCCGAGCGTACGACAAGCGTCCACGACCGCGAGCGCGAGATCGTGGCCGACATGCGCATTGATGCCCGCCAGCGCGAACTGCAGCGGACGTACCCCGGGATGGTGGCGGTACTGGAACAGGGGCCGCCAGCAGGCCGGCGGGCGCCCCCCGTCGGCGACCGCGTCCACGGCCGCCAAGTACCGCTCCGCGAACCGCACATCCAGCATGATCGCGGCCCGGGCGTCGGGGAACCGGCCAGCGTCGATACGCCGCTCGACGGCCTCCGTGACGGTGAGGTAGACGCGGTTGAACACGGCGAGCCCGTCCCGCGGGGGCAGGGTCGCGTCGAGGGCGCGCATGCGGGAGACGACCGTGTCGACGGGTGTGGTGATCTGTTCCAATTGCGCCATGCACGCAGGGTCCCAGTCCTAGGCTGGCCGGGGTACCGGCGGGACCGACGCTTCGCCGGAATGGGGTAACGCGCCCGTCGCGCAGGGGGAGAACGTCGCGCAGGGTGAGACCAAGGGGGGAGCTGGACTGTGTCAGGCTCACGTGCCCGCCGCCTGGCCGCACGCAGGGCCGAGCGCAGAAGCGCCGCCCGGCGCGGCGCCATGGTCGTGGCGGCCTCCGTCGTGGTCGCCGTCGGCACGGTGACCGGCATGATGTCCGCGCTCGACGACGGACGCGGCCCCGACGAGGCCCGGCCCGAGGTGACCAGCTCACCACGCCTGGAACCGCTGCCCGCGGTCCCGTCGGCGTCCCCGTCGACGAAGGCGTCCGCTTCCCTGACCTCTTCTCCCTCTCCCTCGAAGAAGGGGGAGGAAGGGAGCGCGACCCCCTCACCCACGAAGACGGAGCCGAAGCAGCAGACCGCCGCCGCGTCCACACGGCTCTACCGCCACCCCGAGTCCCAGGTGCTCGACTGGGTCCGCGCCCACCCCGGCGACCCGCGCCACGCGGTCATCGAGTCCCGTATCGCCGATCATCCGGCGGCCGTGTGGTTCGCCGACTACACACCGGCCACCATCACCGCCCGGGTCCGCGCGGTCACCTCCGGCGGCGCGGCGCAGGGCCGGGCGCCGGTGATCGTGCCGTACGCCATCCCGGACCGCGACTGCGGCGGGTACTCGGACGGCGGTGCGCCCGACCTCGGGGCGTACGACGCCTGGATCGACGCCTTCGCGGCGGGACTGGGCTCCGGTGACGTCGTCGTGATCCTGGAGCCCGACTCGATCGCCCAGTCCGACTGTCTCTCCGCCGGTGCCCGCGCCGACCGCTTCGCCTCGCTGGCTCGCGCGGGCCGCGTCCTCAAGTCCGCGAACCCCAAGGCGCGCGTCTACTTCGACGCGGGCCACTCCGGCTGGAACCCGGCGGCCAAGCAAGCGGCGCTGCTGAAGCAGGCGGGCGCCTCCTCGGCCGCCTCCTCCGACGGCATCTTCAGCAACGTCTCCAACTTCCACCGCACGGCGGACGAGATCGCCTACGACCGACAGGTCCTCGACGCCCTCGACGGCCCCGCCTCCCTCGGCGCCGTCATCGACACCAGCCGCAACGGCAACGGAGCCCCGGCCGACGGCCAGTGGTGCGACCCGGCCGGCCGGAAGATCGGCCGGACACCCACCCTGAACACCGGCGAGGCGCGCATCGACGGCTATCTGTGGGTCAAGCTGCCGGGGGAGTCGGACGGCTGCAAGGGCACGCCGGGCACGTTCAGTCCGTCGTACGCCTACGACCTGGCCTCGTCGTAGCAGGCGGTTCCGCCATCTCTGTACATGAAGACTGTCCGAACATGAAGACTGTCCGATCCATTGCCTCGTGTCCCTGCTGGTCCTACGCTCACCCAGTCCTGCTCATGAACATCGTTCACATCCGTGATCGGAGGCTCAATGAGTGCAAGGAAACGCCTGAGCGTCCTGCCGGCCCTGGCGGCCGTACTCGCCGCTGGGATCGTCCCGGCGACCGCCGCCGCGGACACGGCTCCCAAGGCCCCGAAGACGGCCGTCCTCGACGGCACCCGGCTCCAGCAGACCAAGATCCGGCTCGACCGCGGCGACCCTCAACTCCGCCGCGCCCTCCGGGACTTGACCACCCGCGCCGACCGTTGGCTGGACAAGGGCCCCTGGACGGTCGTCGACAAGCCCAAGCCCGCGCCCGGCGGTGACGTCCACGACTACCTGAGCCAGGCGCCCTACTGGTGGCCCACCAAGCCCCCCACCGCCGACAACCCCTGGGGCTGCCCCTACGTCCAGCGCGACGGCGAGCGCAACCCCGAGGTGGACAGCGGCACCGACCGCCAGGACGTCGAGAAGGTCTTCGACTCGACGTACGACCTCACGCTCGCCTGGTACTACACGGGCCGGCAGCGGTACGCCGAGAAGGCCGGACGCATTCTGCGCACCTGGTTCCTCGACCCGGCCACACGGATGAACCCGAACCTGAACCACGCGCAGTTCATCCCCTGCAAGTACGACGGCCGCGCGATCGGCATCATCGACTTCTCGCAGTCCTACACCGCCGTCGTCGACGCGCTGGCCATCCTCCGCACCGGCGCCCCCGGCTGGACGAAGGCCGACCGCACGCGGATGGACCGCTGGAACGCCGACTTCCTCGACTGGCTGAAGAACAGCGACTTCGGCAAGCAGGAGGCCGCCGCGACCAACAACCACGGCACGTTCTACGACATGCAGCTCGCCGCCCTCGCGCACGCGACCGGCGACAGGGAACTGGCCCGCAGGACAGTCCGCGAGGCGGGCTCACGGCGTATCGATCCGCAGATCGCGGCCGACGGCAGCCAGCCGCAGGAGCTGACCCGCACCCGCAGCTGGCACTACTCGACCTTCGACCTGGTCGCCTACACCCGGCTCGCGGCCATCGGCCGGAACCTGGGCGTGAACCTGTGGGCCCATCAAGGTCCGGACGGCCAGAGCCTGTTCAAGGCGGTGCGGTATCTGCTGCCGGCCGCGACCGGCGCCGGGGCGTGGCCGCATCCGGAGCTGGAGTTCCACCGGTACGCGGCGACCGACGTCGTACACGCGGCGGCCGACGCGGGCGACGTCCGGGCGCGGCAGGCCGTGCCGCTGCTGGAGGCGCCGCCCGGCGGTGACCTGTGGGCGCTGCGCCCGGCGGCCGAGCAACTGGACTCGATCGCGGGCTGACGACCGTCTCAGGGCCGAGGGTCGACAACCGCCGTGTCCGGCGCGCTGACCTTCGGCCGGTCGCGGTCGCCCGCGCGCAGCACGCTCGCGAAGGCGACGATCCCGCCGGACAGTACGGTCACGAGCCCGAACGACACCACCAGGCTGGTCGCCTGGGCCAGCGTGCCGATCGCGCTCGGCGCGATCAGGCCCGAGGTGTACGTGATCGTCGCGACGCCCGCTATGGCCAGGCTGGGGTTGGACCCGCTGCGGCCCGCCGCGGCGAAGCACAGCGGGACGACCACGGCGATGCCCAGGCCCATCAGCGCGAAGCCGCTCATCGCCACCGCCGGATGATCCGAGACGACGATCAGCAGCCCGCCGAGGACAGCGAGGACGCCGCTCGTGCGCACCGTGCGCACCGAGCCGTACCGGTCCACCACCTTGTCCCCGGCGATCCGCGCGATCGCCATGGTGAGCGTGAAGCCCGTCGTGCAGGCCGCCGCCAGACCGGCCGAGGCCTCCAGTTGGTCACGCAGATAGACCGCCGACCAGTCCAGGCTCGCGCCCTCCGCGAACACCGCGCAGAACCCGATCGCGCCGATGAGCAGCGCCGACCTGGGCGGCAGGGCGAAGCGGGGCGGCGGTTCCTCGTCCTCGGCGGGCTGGAGGTCGAGCACCCAGGAGCAGGCGACCACGCCGAGTACCGTCAGGACGGCCGCCGCCAGCGCGTGGTGCAGCCGGGCGTCCGCGCCGAGGTGCGCGGCGAGCGTGCCGCCCGCCGAGCCGATCAGGGCGCCCGCGCTCCACATGCCGTGCAGGCCGGACATGATCGACCGGCCCAGGCGGTTCTCCACCTCGACGCCGAGCGCGTTCATCGCCACGTCCGACATGCCCGCCGTGGCGCCGTACGTGAACAGGGCCAGGCAGAGCGTCAGCAGGTTCGGGGCGAGGGCGGGCAGGACCAGTGAGAGCGTCCACAGTGCGATCAGGCCGCGCAGGGCGGTCCGGGCGCCGAAGCGGTGGCTGATCCGGCCCGCGAGCGGCATCGCGACGGAGGCGCCGAGCGCCGGGAAGGCGAGGGCGAGCCCCAACTGGCCCGCGCTCACCCCGGCATGGTCCTGGATCCAGGGCACCCGGGTCGCGAAGGAGCCGGTGACGGCGCCGTGCACGGCGAAGACGGCGGCCACGGCATACCGGGCCCGCCTCACCTCACGAAGGTCGTACACCACTGCACTCATTCTCCGGCCCCTCCCTGGCTCTTGGTCCCACTCGCGCCGCGTAAACTATCAGGAACCCTGCCTGATAGATAGCGGATTACCGGTCGCCCGATCTGGAAGGATCCCGGCATGCCCGCATCCCCGAGTACCGCCCGAGCCATCAACGACCGGCTCGCCCTGCGTCTGCTCCAGCAGGAGGGCCCCTTGACGGCGGGGCAGCTGAAGCAGCTGACCGGCCTGTCCCGGCCGACCGTCGCCGACCTCGTCGAACGCCTCGCCGCCGCCGGACTGATCGAGGTCGTGGGGGAGTCGGGCGAGCAGCGGCGCGGGCCGAACGCGAAGGTGTACGGGATCGTCGCCGACCGGGCCCATCTGGCCGCGCTCGACGTCCGCACCGAGGGCGTCTCCGTCGTCGTCTCCGACCTGCTCGGCAGGGTGCTCGCCGAGGCGTCCGTGCCGATCGGCGACGACACCGGCACGGGACCGGCGGTGGAGCAGGCGGTGACCCTGGTCGAGTGCGCGGTGAAAGAGGCCGGGACGCTGGCGGCGCCTCCACGCGCGCCCGCCCAGGAGTGGGGGCGGCTGCACACCGTGGGGATCGGCGCGCCCGGCCTGATCGACCCGGCCGACGGTGAACTCCGGGACTCCTCGGGTCTGCCGGAGTGGCATCGCCGACTGGTGGCCGTCCTTCAGGAACGCTTCCCGGACGCCCGCGTCAACGTCGAGAACGAGACCAACCTCGCCGCCCTGGCCGAGATGCGCGACGGCGCCGCCCGGGACCGCGACACCTTCGTCCTGCTCTGGCTCGGCATGGGCATCGGCGCCGCCGTCGTCCTGGACGGCCGCCTCCGCCGCGGCGCCTCCGGCGGCACCGGCGAACTCGGCTTCCTGCCGGTACCGGGCACCACCGGCCTGCCCTCGGCGACCGACTGCGAGGGCGGCTTCCACTCCCTGGCCGGCGCGGCGGCCATCGCGACGCTGGCGGCGGAGCACGGGGTCACGGCATCCGGCGCGGCCGACGAGCCGCATGCGGTGCGGCTGGTCCGGGCGGCGGTGGGGCGGGTGACGGCAGCGGCTGGGGAAGACCTGGTCGGTGCCGGCGGGCGTGATGGTGAGGGGAGCGCCGATCGCACCGGAGGTGCCGACCACGCGACCGCCGACGTCGAGGCAGCCCACCGCTTCCTCGACGCCCTCGCCGACCGCGTGGTCCTCGGCGTCGCCGCCGTCGTCTCCGTACTGGACCCCGGTTGTGTCGTGCTGGCGGGCGAGGTCGGCCGGGCGGGTGGGGATGAGCTGGCGGCTCGGGTGCACCGGCGGCTCGCCCGGATGTCACCGCTGCCCACGGAGGTACGCGCCAGCAGCCTGGGCGGCGGCGCGGTGCTGCGTGGAGCACTGCTGACCGCTCGCGACGGGGCTCAGGAGGAACTGTTCGCGCGGGGAGAGCGGTAACCGACGCACAGGGTGCTCAGGGCCGTCGCCCCGCTCCGAACCGAGCCGCGAGGTACTCCTCGAACGGCCCCTTGCCCACGGCCAGTTCCGGCGTGAGGTGTCCGCCCGCGCGGAACGCCCGGTACGCCTTGCCCGCCAGCGGCACGTTCAGGATCCGCCGCTTCCGCCCGGTCGCCGCCAGATACGCGCGGGCCAGCGATTCCAAGGACCGCACCTCCGGTCCTCCCATGTCCTGGACGCGCCCGGCGGGAGCGCCCGCGGCCAGCTCGGCGAGCCGGTTCGCGACCTCGGCGACCTCGATCGGCTGATCGGAGACACCGGCCGGCAGCAGCATCACGGGCGGCTTGGCCAGCGCCCCGAACACCTGCGCCAGCAGGTCGTGGAACTGGGTCGTACGCAGCACCGTCCAGCCCAGCCCTGAGTCCCCGACGAGCCTCTCCACGGCGAGCTTGGACTTGTAGTAGCCGAACGGCACCCGGTCCACTCCGACGATCGAGATGTAGACCAGATGTCCCACGCCCGCCCGGTGCGCGGCCGCGATGAGACGCTCCGCCGCCTGCTCGTCGCCGCCGCGCGGGCTGGAGGCGCAGTGCACGATCGTGTCCACACCGGCGACGGCCGCGTCCAGTCCGATGCCGCCCTCGCGCAGATCGACGGCGTACGGCCGGCTGTGCCTGCTGAGCACCCGCACCTCGTGCCCGTCCGCGCGCAGCCGCTCGGTGACGCTTCGGCCGAGTGTTCCGGTACCGCCGGTCACGAGGATCGTGGTCATGCTGCTTCAGTCCCTTCCGCGCCGGGCGCTCTCGCCGAGCCGACGTCGTGCGAACTCCAGCTTCTCGGGGTTCACCACCGCCCGCATCCCTGGACGCGATGGTCATGACGTCACCCTGCCAGAGGGCACACGGGCGGGGGATGGGAGGGCCCGACGGCGGGCAAGGGCCGTCGTCACCGCCGCCGGGCCGGTCTGCTCGGGATGAGACCTTGTCAAAGGACCCTAGAAAGGACTAGACCACAACGTCAATAGGTATGGACCAATCTCAAGGCCGCCGTCCGGGGCGGGAGTTGGGCCCGCCACGACCCGCCCGGGAAGTCCAGTCACGCCGCCTGTGAGCCACTCCACACCCTTCACCCGTATGGACCTCGATCAGGCGTGGCACACTGGCTCTGTACCAGAAGCAGCGCACTCCGGGGTCGGTGAAAGTCCGAACCGGCGGTTACAGTCCGCGACCCGATCGCCTCCAGCGATCGGTTGACCAGGTGAAATTCCTGGACCGACGGTTAAAGTCCGGATGGGAGGCAGTGCGCGGCGGGCGGGCATTCGTGCGCGCCGCCGATCTTGCTCGTTCCCTCGGGGACGGGTCCGTCCGGCGTCGCCCCCCAGTGCCGCAGTCCGTACATTCTGTCGTCATCGACAGCCCCGGAGTCCGTGCCCGAAGAGGCAGGAGGACCCGGGAAGTGTTCACCGGAATCGTCGAAGAGCTGGGCGAGATCACCGCCGTCGAGAATCTCGGCGACGCCTCCCGTTTCCGGCTGCGCGGCCCCGTCGTCACCGAGGGCGCGAAGCACGGCGACTCCATCGCCGTGAACGGTGTCTGTCTCACCGTCGTCGACCACGAAGGCGACGAGTTCACCGCCGACGTCATGGCCGAGACACTGAACCGCTCCAGCCTGGGTGTCCTCGCCGTGGGCTCCCGCGTCAACCTCGAACGCCCCACCGCGGTCGGCGCGCGCCTCGGCGGCCACATCGTGCAGGGCCATGTCGACGGCACCGGCGAGGTCCTGGAGCGCAAGCCGTCCGACAACTGGGAGATCGTGAAGATCTCCCTCCCCGCGGGCCTCACGCGCTATGTCGTCGAGAAGGGCTCCATCACCGTCGACGGCATCAGCCTCACCGTCGTCGACGCGGGCCCCGACCACTTCTCCGTCAGCCTGATCCCCACCACCCTCGCCCTGACCACGCTCGGCCTCAAGCAGCCCGGCGACCCGGTCAACCTCGAGGTCGACGTCATCGCCAAGTACGTCGAGCGGCTGCTCGCGGCGGGCCGAGGGGCGGACCGGTGAACTGGCTGAACGCCGAGGCGTTCGTCCTCTTCGACCAGCACATCATCTGGTCGGACATGGTCGGCAACATCTTCGGTCTGATCGCCCTCGCCCTGGGCTGGCGGCGCTCCCTGTGGACCTGGCCGGTGCAGTTCGCCGCCGGCCTCATCCTCTTCGGCGCCTTCTTCGGCCATCTGACGGGCAGCGCCGGCAAGCAGGCGGTCGTCATGGCCGTCGCGCTGTACGGCTGGTGGCAGTGGCAGCGCGGCAAGGACCGCGCGGCCGACGGCCACATCTCCGTCCGGTTCGCCACCTGGCGCGAGCGCGCGGCGATGATCGCCGCCGCCGCGGCGGGCACGGTCGCGGTGGCCCTGCTCTTCAAGGCATACCCGACCCTGTCCTGGGACCCTTGGCCGGACGCGTACATCTTCGTCGGCACCGTCGTCGCGATGTACGCCCAGGCCCGCGGCATGGTCGAGTTCTGGTTCGCGTGGCTGCTCGTCGACCTGGTCGGCGTGCCGCTCAACTTCGCCAACGGCTACGCCTTCTCCGGCTTCGTCTACGTCATCTACGGCGCGCTCGTCCTGTGGGGCATGCGCGACTGGTGGCTGCGCTCCCGCGAGGACGCGCGGCCCGTTCTGGAAGGAGCGCCGGCATGAGTGCGGCACCCGTCCTGTACAGCACCGACAACATCGAGGACTGGTCGCTCGACCCGATCGAGCAGGCCATCGCCGACATCGCCGCCGGCCGCCCGGTCGTGGTCGTCGACGACGAGGACCGGGAGAACGAGGGCGACCTCGTCATCGCCGCCGAGATGGCGACCCCCGAGATCGTCGCCTTCATGATGAGCGAGTGCCGTGGCCTGATCTGCGCCCCCATGGAGGGCGGTGAGCTGGACCGGCTGCGGCTGCCGCAGATGGTCGACGACAACACCGAGTCCATGAAGACCGCGTTCACCGTCTCCGTGGACGCCTCCGCCGCGCACGGCGTGACCACCGGCATCTCCGCCGCCGACCGCGCCGCCACCCTGCAACTCCTCGCGGGCGGCGAAGCCCAGGCCGACGACTTCGTCCGCCCCGGCCACATCTTCCCGCTGCGCGCCCGGCCCGGCGGCGTGCTGGTGCGCGACGGCCACACCGAGGCCGCCGTCGACCTCGCCCGCCTCGCGGGGCTGCGCCCGGCCGGCGCCATCGTCGAGATCGCGGGAGAGGACGGCCGTATGCTCCGCCTCCCCGAACTGATCCCGTTCGCCCGCAAGCACGGCCTGACGATCATCTCCATCGAGGATCTGATCGCCTACCGCCGCACCTCGGAGCCCACCGTCCGCCGCGAGGCCGAGACCCAACTCCCCACCGCCTTCGGCGACTTCACGGCGTACGGCTACCGCTCCACCGTCGACGGCGTCGAACATGTCGCCCTGGTGCACGGCGACATCGGCGACGGCGAGGACGTCCTCGTCCGCGTCCACTCCGAATGCCTCACCGGCGACATCTTCCACTCCCTGCGCTGCGACTGCGGCCCCCAACTGAGCGCCTCCCTGGAGCGCATCCAGGCCGAGGGCAGGGGAGTGGTGGTGTACCTGCGCGGCCACGAGGGCCGCGGCATCGGGCTGCTGTCCAAACTGCGGGCGTACGAGCTTCAGGAGCGCGGCCGCGACACGCTCGACGCCAACCTGGAACTCGGCCTGCCCGCCGACGCCCGGGACTACGGCGCCGGTGCCCAGATCCTCGAGGACCTCGGCGTCCGCAGCGTGCGCCTGATGACCAACAACCCGGACAAGACCGACGCGCTCGTCCGGCACGGCCTCAAGGTCAACGGCCGCGAGCCGATGCCCGTACAGGCGGGCGAGCACAACCTCCGCTACCTGCGCACCAAGCGGGACCGGATGGGGCACGACCTGCCCTGGCTGGACACGCCGGTCGTGTCCACGTGCGGCAACCAGTAAGAACAGAACCGAGGAGAGACGTGAGCGGCAAGGGTGCACCGGAACTGTCCGTACGCAACGTCGGGGACCTGCGGGTCGCCGTCATCGCGGCACAGTGGCACGAGAAGGTGATGGACGGCCTGGTGGACGGTGCCCTGCGCGCCCTGCACGACCTCGGCATCGACGAGCCGACCCTCCTGAGGGTCCCCGGCAGCTGGGAACTCCCGGTCGTCGCCAAGGTCCTCGCGGGCCGCGGTTACGACGCGATCGTCGCCCTCGGTGTCGTCATCCGCGGCGGCACCCCCCACTTCGAGTACGTCTGCCAGGGCGTCACCCAGGGCCTCACCCAGGTCTCCGTCGACACCGGCGTCCCCATCGGCTTCGGCGTGCTGACCTGCGACACCGACGAACAGGCCCTCGACCGGGCCGGGCTGCCCGGCTCCAACGAGGACAAGGGACACGAGGCGGTGACGGCCGCGGTGGCGACGGCGGCGACCCTCCGCTCAGTATCCGAGCCGTGGCGTTAGGTCGGTCGACCAAACGCGTAAAGTGGGCGCCACCATGTCCAAGAAGACGTTCGAGGAGCTCTTCGCCGAGCTCCAGCAGAAGGCCGCCACCGGCGACCCCGCCACTTCCCGCACCGCAGAACTGGTCGGGAAGGGCGTCCATGCCATCGGCAAGAAGGTCGTCGAAGAGGCCGCCGAGGTCTGGATGGCCGCCGAGTACGAGGGCAAGGAGGCGGCCGCCGAGGAGATCTCGCAGCTGCTCTACCACGTTCAGGTGATGATGGTCGCCCGCGGCATCTCCCTGGACGACGTCTACGCCCACCTGTGAATCCCGTCCCCCGCACCACCCTTCAAGCAAAGGAAGCCGACCTCATGCTGCGCATCGCCGTCCCCAACAAGGGTTCACTGTCCGGCCCTGCGGCGGAGATGCTGCATGAGGCCGGCTACCAGCAGCGCCGCGAGTCCAAGGAACTGCGGATCGTCGACCCGCACAACGAGGTCGAGTTCTTCTACCTCCGCCCCCGCGACATCGCCATCTACGTCTCCTCCGGCCGCCTCGACATCGGCATCACCGGTCGCGACCTGCTCATCGACTCCGGCGCCAACGCCGAGGAGATCCTCCCGCTCGGTTTCGCCCGCTCCACCTTCCGCTACGCCACCAAGCCGGGCACGGCCAAGGGCGTCGAGGACCTGGACGGCATGACGGTCGCGACGTCCTACGAGGGCATCGTCGCCAAGCACCTCGCCGACCACGGCATCGACGCCTCCGTCGTCCACCTCGACGGCGCCGTCGAGACCGCCATCGAACTCGGTGTCGCCGAGGTCATCGCGGACGTCGTCGAGACCGGCACCTCCCTGCGCAACGCGGGCCTCGAGGTCATCGGCGAGCCCATCATGAAGTCCGAGGCCGTCGTGATCCGCCGCACCGGCGAGAACGGCGAGGAGCCCAAGGTGCAGCAGTTCCTGCGCCGCCTCCAGGGCGTCCTGGTCGCCCGGACGTACGTGATGATGGACTACGACTGCCGCGTCGAGCAGCTGGAGAAGGCCGTCGCGCTCACGCCCGGCCTGGAGTCCCCGACCGTGTCCCCGCTGCACAACGAGGGCTGGGTCGCCGTCCGTGCGATGGTCCCCGCCAAGGAAGCCCAGCGGATCATGGACGACCTGTACGACATCGGCGCCCGGGCCATCCTGACCACGGCCATCCACGCCTGCCGCCTCTGAGAGGCAGTGGAGAACATGTCCGACCTGCCCGCCCTCCCCGTCACCTTCCGGCCGGCTCGCACCCGGGCCGTCCTGCTCACCGCCGCGGCCGCGATCTTCGTCGTCATCACGACGGTCGCGCTGCTGCTGGAACAGCTCAGCCCGGGCGAGCGCCTCAGCTTCATCTTCACGGCGGCCCTGCTCTGCGGAGTCCTCCTGATGCTCACCCGGCCGAAAGTGGTCGCCGACGAGTCCGGGGTGACCGTCGTGAACATCGCCAGCCGACGCCGTCTGGAATGGGCCGAAATCCTTCAGGTGAACCTGCGCCCGGGCGACCCCTGGGTGTTCCTCAACCTCAGCGACGGCACCAGCCTGCCCGCGCTCGGCATCCAGCCGGGCATCGCCAAGCAGCGCGCCATCGCCGACGCCAGGACCCTGCGGGCGCTCGCCGAAGCACACTCGATGAGGGATCTGACGTAGAAGGCCATGTCTTGATTAATCTGTTGGCGGAGGCGTATTCGTTGCGCCTCCGTCTCTGATGTTCCACCCGGTCTTCAGAGGCACCCTGCTACCCGAGGAGGGACTCCTTCCAGCGATGGACGGATCGTCCTGTAGTACCTGCGCCGCCCCCTCCCGACATATCGAGGCGGCGGCATGACCACCCCCTTGCTGCTCCTCGCAGCGGCATTCCTGCTGATTCTCGCCAACGGCTTCTTCGTGGCGGCCGAGTTCGGCCTGGTGACGGTCGAGCGCCCGGACGCCGAGAAGGCCGCCGCCGAGGGCGACAAACGCGCCCGTACGGTGGTCGAGTCGCTGAAGGAGCTGTCCTTCCAGCTCTCCGGCACCCAGCTCGGGATCACCATCACCTCCCTCGTCGTCGGCATGCTCGCCGAACCGGCGCTCGCCCAGCTGCTGGACGGCCCGCTCACGGCGATCGGCATCCCCGACGGCGCCGTGCCCGGCGTCGCCGTGGTCGTCGGCATGCTGCTGGCCTCGGCCGTGCAGATGGTGATCGGCGAACTCGTGCCCAAGAACTGGGCGGTCTCCCGCCCGCTGCAGGTCGCGCGTTTCGTCGCCGGCCCGCAGCACGCCTTCGCGCGGCTGTTCCGCCCGGTGATCGCCGGGCTGAACGCGGTCGCCAACCGGCTGGTCCGCATGCTGGGCATCGAGCCCACCGAGGAGCTGGCCTCCGCCCGCACCCCCGGCGAACTCGTCTCCCTGGCCCGGCACTCCGCACGCGCCGGCACCCTGGAACAGGACACCGCGGACCTGTTCGTACGGACCCTGTCGCTCGCCGAGCTGACCGCACAGCACGTCATGACCCCGCGCGTGAAGGTCAGCGCGCTGCAGTCGTCGGCGACCGCCGAGGACGTCGTCAATCTCACCCGCGCCACCGGTCTGTCCCGCTTCCCGGTCTACCGGGAGCGGATCGACGAGATCGTCGGCATGGTCCACCTCAAGGACGCCCTGGCGGTCCCCTCGCGCGAACGGCTGCGCACCCCCGTCACCCGGATCGCGCAGACCCCGCTGCTGGTCCCCGAGACCCTGCCGGTGCAGCCCCTGCTGGCCCGGCTGCGCAGCGAGCAGCCCATCGCCGTCGTCGTCGACGAGTACGGCGGTACGGCGGGTGTCGTCACCCTGGAGGACATCGTCGAGGAGATCGTCGGCGAGGTCCGTGACGAGCACGACGGTCAGGACATGCCCGAACTCGCCCCGGCCCCGCCGGAGGACGGCAGGCCCGCGTGGGATGTCGACGGCAGCTGCCGGGTCGACATCCTCCAGCGCATAGGCCTCGACGTGCCCGAAGGACCGTACGAGACGGTCGCGGGCCTGGTCGCCGACCTGCTCGGCCGGATCCCGGCCGTCGGCGACAAGGCCGAGCTGCCGGGCTGGCGGCTGGCGGTGCGCCAGGTCGGCCACTACCGCGCCGAGCGGGTTCGGCTGGTCAGGACGGCCCTCGTCGCCGCGGAGGCCGTCCGATGAGCGTGCTCCAACTTCTGTTCGCCGGACTGCTCGTGCTCACCAACGGCTTCTTCGTCGGCGCCGAGTTCGCCCTCGTCTCCGTACGCCGCAGCCAGATCGAACCGCTCGGCACCGCCCGGGCCCGGCAGGTGCTGTACGGCCTGGAGCGGCTGCCGCAGATGATGGCCGCCGCCCAGTTCGGCATCACCGTCTGCTCCCTGACGCTGGGCGCGGTGGCCGAGCCGACGGTCGCGCACATCCTGGAACCGTTCTTCGAGTGGATCCATCTCCCGCACGCGATGATCCACCCGCTGGGCTACGTCATCGCCCTGGCCACCGTCGTCTTCTTCCACCTCGTCATCGGCGAGATGGTCCCGAAGAACCTCGCGATGGCCGCCCCGGAGAAGGCCGCGCTGTGGCTCAGCCCCGGCCTGGTCGCCTTCGCCCGCCTCTGCAAGCCGATCACCGTCGCCCTCGGCGCCTGCGCCCAGGGCATCCTTCGGCTCTTCCGTGTCGAGCCGAAGGACGAGGTCGAGGCGGTCTTCACCAGCGAGCAGCTCAACCGGCTGGTGGAGGACTCCGGCCAGGCGGGTCTGCTCGGCCCCGAGGAGCAGGAGCGGCTGGAGGACGCGCTGGAACTGGGCTCCCGTCCGGTCACCGACGTGCTTCTCGGCCGCGAGTCGCTGGTGACGGTCAGTCCCTCGGTCACCCCGGGCCAGATCATCGCGCTCACCGCCCGCACCGGGTACTCGCGCTTCCCGGTCGTCGCGGACAACGGGGCGTTCATGGGGTACCTGCACGTCAAGGACGTACTCGACCTGGAGGAGTCCGAGCGGGCGGTGCCGCAGCGGATCTGGCGGCCGATGACGACGCTGCGGTCGGAACTGCCGCTGGATGACGCGCTCAGCGTGATGCGGCGTGCCGCGACGCACCTCGCGCAGGTGGCCGACGGGGCCGGGAAGGTGCTGGGGCTTGTGGCGCTGGAGGATGTACTGGAGCTGTTGGTGGGCGAGGTGCGGGATCCCGCGCATCGCGCGGTGACCGCTGTGCCGAAGGTGTCCGAGCCTCGGTCGGGGGCGCCGGAGGAGATGCTGGCCAGCTAGCTGGGGCCGGGCCCGGCGTGGTGGCGCGGGCGGGCGTTCGCTCGCCCGCGCTTACGGGGTGCCTCCCCCAGAGGGGGGACCCCCAGCGCCCACCCGTGCCGCCCCAGGCGGCACGCATGCCCGCAGGCTCAGCGGGGTCACATGGCGGACGGGTCCTGCGGGCCCCTCCCCGACAGCACCTCCCCATACGCCTGCATGAGGTCTGGCAACCGCAACGTCGACAAGTCGTCCCTCGTCAGCGTCCCCGGATAGGACGACAACCGCAGATCCCGGTACGCACAGCTCTTCTCGTACAGCGTCCGCAGGAACCGCCCGTTCCCCAGCTCGTCGATCCACCCCTGGTCGACGACATGCCCCGCGATGGACCGCAGCTCGTCCAGCGCCTCTTCGTCCCAGACGTCCCCGTTCTCCGCGGCCAGCACTTCGCCGATGGAGGTGAGTTCGAGGGGGCGGTAGGAGGGGAAGTCGACGCGGGTGGTGAAGCGGGAGGACAGGCCGGGGTTGGCGGCGAGGAGACGGTCCATGCCCTCGGGGTATCCGGCCAGGATCACCACGAGGTGGTCGCGGTTGTCCTCGGCCCGCTTCAGCAGCACCTGCAGCGCCTCGTCGCCGTACGCGTCCCCCTTGCCGTACCCGGAGTTGGAGAGCGAGTAGGCCTCGTCGACGAAGAGGACGCCGCCGATCGCGGAGTCGATGAGCTCGTTGGCCTTCACCGCTGTCTGGCCGAGGTACTCACCGACCAGGTCGGCGCGCTGGGCCTCCACCAGATGGTCGCCGCCGAGCAGGCCGAGGGCGTAGAAGACCCGCCCCAGGATCCGCGCCACCGTCGTCTTCCCCGTCCCCGACGGCCCGGAGAACACGAAGTGCCGCTTGGGCGGCTGGACCGGCAGTCCCTGACCGGCCCGCAGCCGGGCCATGTTCAACTGCGCGGACAACGCCTTGACTTGGCGTTTGACCGGTTCCAGACCCACCATGCGCTCGAGCTCGGCGAGCGCCTCCTCGAGTAATGCGGGGTCGGTCGGGCCGGCCGGGAGGGGTGGCGTCGGGACGATGGACTTCTCCCGCACCGCCGGATCGATCACCGACGGCAGCGGTCCGGTCGGCGGCAGGTCGGGCCCGGACAGCTTGAGGTCCCGGCCCTCCGTGCCGAAGAGCGGGTCCAGGGCGTCCGGCCCGTCGGCGACGTCCTGCCCACCGGACAGCGTGATCGCCGCGAGGCCGGTGGCGTCGTCGTATCCGTCGCCCTCGGCGATCGCGGCGAGCCGGGCCGAGGTGTCCATGAAGGCGGGGTCGACGCGGTGCACCGCACGGTAGAGCGGGAGGGCGGCAGCCGACCGGCCCGTCCCCTCATGCGCCCGGGCCAGCCAGTAGCGCAGCTCCTTGCGCTGGGGCTGCTCGCTGCGGCAGCGCATCAGGGCCGCCGAGAGAAGGGGTTCGGCCTGGCCGTACATCTCGAGGCGGACCCGGGCCATGCCGCCGAACAGACCCGCCTCGATGCCGAGCATCTGGTCGTCGATCAGCGGGTCGGTGTGCCGGACGAGCTGTTCCCAGTCCTTGACCAGATAGGACCGGCAGGCGTGCAGAAAGCGGACCTGATGGTCGGTGTCCACCGGCGGCAGGCTCGCGAGGGCCCGGTCGAGTTCAGGGACGTGGCGGCCGTCCAGCCAGTGGGAGGCGTGCGCGAGCAGCAGATCGCGAGGGCTCTCCAGCACGGGCTGCACCCACCAGCCCAGCCAGTACCAGGAGTTGAGGGTGCGGCGGTGCCGGGCGCGCTGTTCGCCGAAGCGGTCCCGGTGCCGGAACATCCTGAGCAGCGCGGTCGTCGTGTCCACGCGCAGCGCATGGAGTCCGAGCCAGCCGTCGGCCATCCCGGGGTCCATCCGCACGGCGGTCCGGAACTCCTCCTCCGCCTGTGGATAGGCGCCCATCGTGTAGGCATCGACGCCTCGCAGCCAGGCCAGGTCGGCCGGGGCCTCGGGGCCCTGCGTGCCGAAGTCCATCACGTCCCCCCACAAACCGTGCCCCCGTTCGGTTCGCCGCCGGGCCCGGTGCCCGTCGGCAGCCTTGCTCGAACCGCCCTACCGCGGACCGGAGTTGCAACGGTGCGCAGAGCAGCCGTCCGAAGGTCGCAACGAGGGCATCGTACCTGCGGGGGCATGGCCCGCCCCAGGGTGCCGCACGGGCCGTTTGACGAGGTGGGAGCAGATGGGGCGCACTCGGCTCGGTGACCGAGGGTGAGCGAATCATGCCGGGCAGCGCCCGAAATAGGTGGAGAGGGCAGAACGAAGCCCCCGATCACGGGGGAACAACCGGGGGCTTCGCGTCTGTAGGCGGCACTCAAATGGCCGCTCATTGAGAACGTAAGACCTGTACGGCCCCCCGGTCAAGCCGAGTTGGGGGACTCCGCGAAGTTCGAACGCGCGGGTCTTCACAAGTTCAGCACATTGCCGATGGCCCGTCACCGTGTGTGATTTCGCGGTCCGGACCAACCATTCCAACCGGCCCCGGACACACCTTGTATCCCTTTTCGCACTGTCGTACCAGGAGGTCGGCGAAGGGGCGCGAAGGGTCATCGGCGAAATGCCGCCGCTCCGCCTCGACCCACCCGGCCCAGAACTCCCGCTGTTCCTCCCCGTCCCGGTTCCGCCCTCGCGTCCAGGCCTCCTCGTGCGGCAACTCCATCCACAGCAGATGAGCCAGGTGCGGGCGCAGTGCCCGGCGTCCGGCGCCGACGCCCTCGACGAGGATCACGGGTGCGGGCGGCAGGAGGAGGTCCGGTCCGAAGCGGCGGGCGCGCCAGTCGTACGGGGCATAGCGCGCGGTCCTGCCCTGCGCGAGCGGCTCGATCACCTGGGCCAGCAGCCGGTCCGTCCAGTCGAACAGTTCCTCATGGCTGGCGATGTCGTCGAGACGGAGCACGGGAGCGCCGCCCAGCGCGGCGGCCAACTGCCCGGCGAACGTGGACTTTCCGGAGCCGGCGTGTCCGTCGATCCCGATCAGACGGACCGGGCCGCAGGACGGGCGGAGGCGGCGGAGCCGGAGGGCGAGGTCGTGAATCGTGATTCCCGGGGGTGCGGAAAGGGGGTGGATTCATTCTAGGCGCGGGGCTGCGCCGCAGGTCGTGACAGTGGTCGACACCAATATTGGTGGGTGTGGCATCAGTGGATGTGCTGGCCCGAGCACATCGCCTCCGTCCATAGTGGGCGCACCACCGTGCACCGGACCTGCCCCGACTCGGACACCTGGGGGTTTGCCGCCCATGAGCAGAGCCGAACAGCCCTCCCGCAGAAGCGTCCTGGCCGCCGCCGTCGTCGCGGCCGTCGCGGGCGGCCCGGCCCCCGCCGCCGCCGAGGACGCCGAGGACCCCGCGCAGGCCCGGTCCAGGTTTGTCGACAACCGCGCCTGGACCACGTACGCGGACTGGCGGGACGGCACCGCCCGCGGCACCCGGGCCGTCGCCGGCGCTCGCCCCGGCGTCGTACTCGACGTCCCCGCGGGCACCGTCGACTACACCGACCCGCACACCGGCAGGACGGCCACCTGGGAGTACGCGACCTGGACGTCCCCCGTCCACCGGCTCTCCGTCCCCTCGGCCGAGGCGATCGCGTCCTGGAACGCGCACACCCCGGGCGGCAGCTGGCTCCAGGTCGAGCTGCGGGGGACGTACACGGACGGCACGAACACCCCCTGGTACGTGATGGGCCGCTGGGCCGCCGGCGACCGGGACATCAAGCGCACGTCGGTCGACGACCAGAGCGACGGCAGGAGCAGCATCGCGACGGACACCTTCGCGATCGACGACCCGTCGACGGCCCCGCGGCTGGCGTCGTACCGGCTGCGACTGACCCTCTACCGCAAGCCGGGCACGAAGAGCACCCCGACCGTGTGGCGGCTGGGCGCGATGGGCTCCGACGTCCCCGACCGCTTCACCGTCCCGGCCTCCACGCCGGGCCTGGCCCGGGAGCTGGCCGTCCCGCGCTACTCGCAGGACATTCACCAGGGCCAGTACCCCGAGTACGACAACGGCGGCGAGGCCTGGTGCAGCCCCACCTCCTCGCAGATGATCATCGAGTACTGGGGCGGCCGTCTCACACCCGAGCAGCTGGCCTGGGTCGACCCGTCGTACGCCGATCCGCAGGTGTGCCACGCTGCCCGGTTCACCTACGACCACCAGTACGCGGGCTGCGGCAACTGGCCGTTCAACGCCGCCTACGCCGCCACCTTCAAGGGGCTCCAGGGCGTGGTCACCCGGCTCGGTTCGCTCACCGACCTGGAGACGCTGATCGCGGCCGGCATTCCGGCCATGACGTCCCAGTCCTTCCTGGCCGGCGAGCTGACGGGGGCTGGGTACGGGACCGCCGGGCATCTGATGACGGTCATCGGGTTCACGGGCGACGGCGATGTGATCGCCAATGACCCGGCATCGCCGAGCAACGAGGCGGTGCGACGCGTCTACCAGCGCCGCGAGTGGGAGAACATCTGGCTCCGTACCAAGCGCTACAACGCCGCGGGCGACGTCGTCTCCGGCACGGGCGGCGTCTGCTACCTCTACTTCCCCGCGCAGCCGACCGCGCAGCAGCGCCTGGCGCTTGCGGCCGTGGGCGTGAGCTGACGCGTCCGCCGGGCTGTGAGCAAGGTCTCGGCCGCAAAAGGCCCTGATGCTGGCAAGGTGGACATCATGACCGCGAACGCAGCCACAGTCTCCCGCGTCCGCGCCCGGACGGGCGGCCCCAAGGACGACGGCCCGAAGATCCTCGAGCACGTCATGGGCTGGACCCTCGTCGTGGTGGTCGCGATGCTCGTGGCCCAACTCGGACTGCTGTGACCTGATCCCCTGTTCGACCTGACATACTGCGGATGTCCCGCAGCCCGTTGAAGACCAGGGTCGAAATTGAATATCAGCCAACAGCGCGACGCTGAACGTCCACGGGTGCGCAGCACTGAGCGCTCGCTGGCGCGGCGCGCCGAACTCATCGCCATCGGGCGGAAGTTGTTCGCCGACACGTCCTACGACGCGCTCTCGATGGACGACATCGCCCGGCAGGCGCATGTGGCCAAGGGGCTGATCTACTACTACTTCCAGTCCAAGCGCGGCTACTACCTGGCGATCATCAACGACTCCGTCGCCGACCTGGTCACGTACGCCGCAAGCGGTCTCGAACTGCCGCCGGTGGACCGCGTCCACCGCACGATCGACAGCTATCTGCGCTACGCCGAGCACAACCAGGCCGCCTACCGCACCATCGTCAGCGGCGGCGTCGGCTTCGACGCCGAGGTGCACGCCATCCGGGACGGGGTGCGCGAGGCGATCGTCGCGACCATCGCCGAGGGTGCGTACGGCAGCAGCGACATCGCCCCGCTGGCCCGCATGGGCCTGCTCGCCTGGGTGTGCAGTGTCGAAGGCGCCGCCCTGGACTGGATCGACCGCCCCGAACTCTCCCGCGACGTCATGCGCGAGCTGCTGGTCAAGTCACTGGGCGGCGCGATGCGCGCCATCGAAGAACTGGACCCGTCCTACCCCGCTCCCCAGCCCGCCCGCCGGGACCCCTGACAGCCCAAGGGGCGGAGGTCTCGTGGTCCTCCGCCCCAAGCCCCCGTGGAATGGGGCTACTTGATCGCCTTGATCAGCTCGCCGCCGGCCGTGTCGCCGCTCAGCTCCCAGAAGAACGTGCCGCCCAGACCCTGCTGGTTCTTGTACGTCATCTTGGTCGCGATGGTCGCGGGGGTGTCGTAACTCCACCAGTTCGTCCCGCACTTGGCGTACGCGGTGCCGCCGACGGTGCCGGTCGCCGGGCACTTGGTCTTGAGTACCTTGTAGTCCTCGATGCCGTCCTCCCAGGTGCCGTCCGCCGGGCCGGTCGCGGTGCCGCCGGGTGCCGACTGGGTGACGCCGGTCCAGCCGCGGCCGTAGAAGCCGATGCCGAGCAGCAGCTTGGAGGCCGGGATGCCGAGGCCCTTGAGCTTCGCGATGGTCGCCGAGGAGTGGAAGTTCGCCTTCGGGATGCCGGTGTACGAGGTCAGCGGGGAGTGCGGTGCGGTGGGGCCGGCCGCGTCCCAGGCGCCGAAGAAGTCGTAGGTCATCGGGTTGTACCAGTCCACGTACTGGGCAGCGCCCGCGTAGTCCGCCGCGTCGATCTTGCCGCCCGCGGTCGCGTCGGCGGTGATCGCCGCGGTGACCAGGTTGCCGGTACCGAACTTGGCGCGCAGTGCCTGCATGAGGTTCTTGAAGGCGGCCCGGCCGCTGGTGTCGCAAGTGGCGCCGCAGGCGTTCGGGTACTCCCAGTCGATGTCGATGCCGTCGAAGACATCCGCCCACTTGGAGTTCTCGACCAGGTCGTAGCAGGACTGGGCGAACGCGGCCGGGTTCTTGGCTGCCTCGCCGAAACCGGCCGACCAGGTCCAACCACCGAAGGACCACAGGACCTTGAGGCCGGGATGCTTCTTCTTCAGCTCGCGCAGCTGGTTGAAGGTGCCGCGCAGCGGCTGGTCCCAGGTGTCGGCGACGCCGTCCACCGACTCGGCGGCGGTGTAAGTCCGTTCGGTGGCCGCGTAGTTGTCGCCCGCCGCGCACTTGCCGCCGGTGACATTGCCGAAGGCGTAGTTGATGTGCGTGAGCTTGGCCGCCGAGCCGGAGGTCTCGATGTTCTTGACGTAGTACTTGCGGTCGTAGGTGCCCCACTCGGTGAAGTAGCCGATCACTTTGGACCCGGCGGCTGCCTTCTTGGTGGGTTCGGCCGTGGCGGTGCTCGCGCCGGCGAGGAGTCCGGCGCCGAGGACGGCGCAGCAGACGGCCGACAGCAGGGCCCGGAACCGGGCGCGGGGACGGTGGGGTCGGTGCATCGGGTGTCTCCTCGTGGGGGAGAGGGAGCGCGGGCCGATTGGCATGAACGCGGTCAAGCGGTGGTGCGCCACAGTAGGAGGACTAGACCAGTAGGTCAATGGTTCGGACCAATTTTCGGCGCCTTGAATTTACCTTGAGTAAGCGGTCGTTAACTGGTGACGGCGAGCCTTCGATCGGGCATACTCACAGCGCAGAGCCGCTGGTCAGAACCTTCCGCAACCCGGGAGAACCCGAGCACGGCCCGCATCGAGACAGACCGTCGGAGCCGCCCCACCCACCAGGCGCGCCCGTCAGTGCCCGTCAGGGAGGAGAGCGTCGCCATGACCGACCGCACCCCGCAGCCGGTGGACCGACAACTGCCCACGGACGAGGCACGGGATCTGCTCGCCCTCGTCCGTGACATCGCTCAGCGCGAGATCGCCCCGAAGGCGGCCGAGGATGAGGACACCGGACGCTTTCCGCGCGAGATCTTCACCCTGCTCTCGGAATCCGGCCTCCTCGGACTGCCGTACGACTCCGAGTACGGCGGCGGCGACCAGCCGTACGAGATCTATCTCCAGGTCCTCGAAGAGCTGGCCGCGGCCCGGCTCACCGTCGGCCTCGGGGTGAGCGTCCACTCCCTGTCCTGCCATGCCCTCGCCAATTACGGCAGCAAGCAGCAGCAGGTCGAGTTCCTGCCCGACATGCTCGGCGGCGGACTGCTCGGCGCGTACTGCCTGTCCGAGCCGTCGTCCGGCTCGGATGCCGCCTCACTGCGGACGAAGGCCGTGCGGGAGGGCGATGACTGGGTGATCACCGGCACGAAGGCCTGGATCACCCATGGCGGGGTCGCCGACTTCTACACCGTCATGGCCCGCACCGGCGCGGAGGGCGCGCGCGGGATCACCGCGTTCCTGGTGCCCGCCGACGCGGAGGGGCTGAGCGCGGCGGCGCCGGAGAAGAAGATGGGCATGAAGGGGTCACCGACCGCGCAGGTCCACTTCGACGGGGTGCGGGTGCCCGACGAACGGCGGATCGGCGACGAGGGGCAGGGCTTCGCGATCGCCCTCGCCGCGCTCGACTCCGGGCGGCTCGGCATCGCGGCCTGCGCGATCGGCCTGGCCCAGGCGGCGCTCGACGAGGCGCTGGCGTATGCCACCGGACGGCAGCAGTTCGGGCGCCCGATCTCCGACTTCCAGGGGCTGCGCTTCCTGCTCGCCGACATGGCGACGCAGATCGAGGCGGGCCGGGCGCTGTATCTGGCGGCGGCGCGGCTGCGGGACGTCGGCCGGCCGTTCGCCAAGCAGGCCGCCATGGCCAAGCTGCACTGCACCGACACGGCGATGAAGGTCACCACGGACGCCGTCCAGGTCCTCGGCGGGTACGGCTACACGGCCGACTTCCCGGTCGAGCGCTACATGCGCGAGGCCAAGGTCCTGCAGATCGTCGAGGGCACCAACCAGATCCAGCGGATGGTCATCGCCCGTCATCTCGCGGGTCCCGAGACCCGCTGACCTGACTCAGTCCGCGCGGCGGCGCCGCGAGCCGGTTCCACTCCGGGTCGTGGCGCCCCGGCAGGGTGCGCCCGCGGTCGGCCCACTTGCGCATGAGATCGCGGTAGATGGGGGGATCCTGGGGCTGCGGCGGCGCCGGCGGAACCGATTTTGCGGGCGCCGGAACGAACACCCGGCGGGCTCGTCCCGTCGCCGGATAGGTGGGGGTCATACCTGGCCAACGCCCGGGCCGATCGGCAGGTCACCGAGCGGCGAAATCGTCTGTGAGTTCGCGGACGTATTGCTCCGTATATGGTTTCCTCCGATTACCTGACGTACCGTCAGTCGCACCGCCTCCAGGGAGGTATGCCGTGGCCGACGATCGTCCCGTACCGCTCGACGAGTACCCGGTGCACCAGGTCCCCCTGTCCATGAAGCACGTGGCGACCGGCGACCGGAACGCGTACGACCGCTGCATCTTCCACGTCATCGACCACGAGGGACGGGCGCTGCTGATCCTCGGCCTCGGCGTGTATCCGAACGTGGGCGTCGTCGACGCGTACGCGACCCTGCGGGTGGGGGACACACTGCACGCGGTGCGGGCGTCGGACGCGCTGGGAGAGGACCGGATGCGGCTCAGGGTCGGGCCGCTGCGCATCCTCGTCGAACGGCCGCTGCAGGACTTCGTGTTGAGCTGCGCGGCCGATCCGGCGGACCCGGACGGGCTGTCGTACGAGATCAACTGGTCGGCCGACTTCCCTGCCCTGTGGGAGCCGCACCACCTCCAGCGGCGCGGCGCCCGACTCACCCTGGAGGGCAGGCGCTTCGTCCAGGCGGGCCACTGCGACGGCTGGATGCGCGCCGGTGGGCAGGAGATACGCCTCGACGCCGGGGCGTGGACCGGGACGCGTGACCGCAGCTGGGGTGTGCGCCCGATCCCCGGTGAGGACGGCGGCCGGTTCGCCGAGGAGCACCCGACCGAGGGCTTCCACTGGATCTGGTGCCCGGTCCGTTTCGAGGACCGCTTCCTGATGGTCATCACCCAGGAGGACGCCGACGGCCACCGCTCGCTCAACGACGCCACCCTCGTCCGGCGCGGCCACCGCGACCGCCAACTCGGCTGGCCGCAGGCCGAGATCGGCTACCGCTCCGGCACCCGGCATCCGGAACGAGCCCTCATCCACCTCGGCGACATACGCAAGCCGACGGAACTGGACGTGGAGATCCTGACCTCCTCCCCGCTCGCGATCGGCGCCGGTTACCCGCCCGCCGACGACTGGCAGCACGGCACCTGGCGCGGCCACGGCTGGACCGACCGCCGCACGTACGACCTCTCGGCGCCGCACGCCCTGGCCGCGTACGGCGTCACCGACCATGCCGCGCGCTTCCGGCTGGACGGGCGCGTGGGGTACGGGATCTTCGAGCATGGGTCGTTCGGACGGCATGATCCGAGCGGGTTCGCGGACTTCACGTCGGTCGCGCCCTAGGTGGTGTGTGACATGGCACTCATGGCGCCCAGCGGTGGTGTGTGACATGGCACCCACCGCACCCCGGCCCCGCACCACCACCCGCGACCCCGAGGAGGTCGCCCGCCGCCTCACCGTCTGGCTCGGTACCCGGCTGCCCGGCGCCAAAGCAGTCCGCGTCACCGTCCCCGCCTCGAACGGCATGTCCAGCGAGACCCTGCTCTTCGACCTCGAACACCCCGAACCACCCCTGCGCGCCTGCGCATTGAGGCTCGCGGCGGACCCGGCGGCGTACACCGTCTTCCCGGTGTACGACATGCCCCGCCAGTACCGCACCCTGCGCCTGGTCGCCCAGCACACCGACCTCCCGGTGCCCAGGGTGCTGTGGCTGGAGGAGGACCCCGGCCCGCTCGGGGCGCCGTTCTTCGTCATGGAGCGCGTGGAGGGGCGGGTGCCGCCGGACGTCATGCCTTACACGTACGAGGGAAACTGGCTGCACGCGGCGAGCGATGCGGAGCGTGAGTATCTGGAGGCGGCGACCATCGGGCTGTTGGCCCGGCTGCACGACCAAGTTCCGCCGCGTGAGGCCGACTTCCTCGCCCTGCCGGGTGACGGCGACGCCCTGCGCCGCCACGTCACGGCTCAACGCGCCTACTACGCCTGGGTCGTCGACGGACTCGCCCGCTCACCCCTCATCGAGGACGCCTTCGAGCGGCTCAAGGAACTCTGGCTGCGCGAAACGGGCACGCCGGTGCTCAACTGGGGCGACGCACGCATCAGAAACGTCGTGTACGACGGCTTCGAACCCGCCGCCGTCCTCGACTGGGAGATGGCGGCGCTCGCCCCGCGCGAGGTCGACCTCGGCTGGACCGTGTACCTGCACCGCTTCTTCCACGACCTGACCGTCGCCTTCGGGCAGCGCGGCCTACCGGACTTCCTGCGCCGCGACCGGGTCGAGGAGCGCTACGCGCGCCTCACCGGCCACACCCCGCGCGACATGGACTTCTACACGCTGTACGCCGCACTGCGGCACGCCATCGTCATGCTGCGCGTCGCCTACCGCCAGGTCCACTTCGGAGAAGTCGACCTGCCAGCGGACCCGGACACACTGATCCTGCACCACGGCAGCCTGCGAGCCATGGTGCAGGGCAGCTACTGGGATTGAGCGAGCGGGCTCAGGCCGCGTGACGCCGCATGACGGGGACCCGCATGGGGCGCGAACCCGGTCCGCCGACGTGCGAGAAGGGCTGCTTGCGCCAGTCCAGCCCCTGCGGAAGCGTCAGCAGGAGGGCGGTGTCCTGCTCCTGGGGCTCGGCCGACTCGTCCGCGGGACGGGCCTCGGACGCGCGACGGCCGGTGCCGGCGCAGACCGTGAGCCCGAACGGGTTCCACGGCGAAGCGCACAGCGCGTGCTCCGGCAGGATCTCCTCGTCCGCCAGCAGGGCGATGGGCTGTGCGCAGTCCGGGCAGATCACCCGGTACATCTCGAAGGTGTCGTACGCGTCGAACTCCTCCGCTTCGAGAGCCTCGGCAGCGTCGGGTTCGACGCCCTCCGGCTGGGGCTCGACGACCGGCTGCTGCCGCTTGGGCGCGGTTCGACCAGGGCGCTTAACACTCTGCATGGGATTCTCCCCCTCGGGCTGGGCCGTGACGGCACTGCGGCCTCGACCACAGCAAGCACTTCCCGCCCCGTCTCGGCGTTAATCACGGGAACATCACGGAGAATCCGGCGGGCCTGTGGCGTTCGTCACATGCCATCCGCAGGTGCCCGGGGTGGCACGTTTGTCCCTCAGTCCGCTCACAGGCCGCTCTCGGGCACATCACGAACCGGGTATGACCTGGAGTGCTCAGGTATCCGAGGAGATCAACGGCACTGTAGGTTCTTGCGCCATGGAGGAGCTGGACCGACAGATCGTGCAGCTGCTCGTCAAGGACGGGCGGATGAGTTACACCGACCTGGGCAAGGCCACTGGCCTGTCCACGTCGGCCGTGCACCAGCGCGTGCGCCGGCTGGAACAGCGCGGCGTCATCCGCGGGTACGCCGCGGTCGTCGACCCCGAGGCGGTCGGGCTGCCCATGACCGCCTTCATCTCGGTCAAGCCGTTCGACCCCAGCGCCCCCGACGACATCGCCGAGCGACTGGCCGGCGTGCCCGAGATCGAGGCCTGCCACAGCGTCGCGGGCGACGAGAACTACATCCTCAAGGTCCGGGTGTCCACCCCGCACGAGCTGGAGGAGCTGCTGGCCCGGGTGAGGTCGCTGGCGGGGGTCTCGACGCGGACGACGGTGGTGCTGTCGACGCCGTACGAGGCACGGCCGCCAAGGATCTGAGCGCCCTGCCGACAGGCCGCCGCGCGTGAGGCGCGAAACTGTCCCTCATGAGTGAACGCGCCACTGCCTCCCCCCGCACCGTCCTCCTCCGCCGCGGGGAGGTCCACAGCCCCGCCGATCCGTTCGCGACCGCGATGGTCGTCGAGCGCGGACAGGTCGCCTGGGTGGGCTCCGAAGGTGCTGCCGACGCCTTCGCCGAGGGCGTGGACGAGGTCGTCGACCTGGACGGCGCGCTCGTCACCCCCGCGTTCACCGACGCCCACGTCCACACCACGTCCACCGGTCTCGCCCTCACCGGCCTGGACCTGTCCACCGCTCCCTCTCTCGACGCGGCCCTCGCCGCCGTACGGGACTTCGCCGCCGCCCGCCCGGACGACCGGGTCCTCCTCGGCCATGGCTGGGACGCCGCCCGCTGGCCGGGAGGCCGCCCGCCGACCCGCGCGGAACTCGACGAGGCGACGGGCGGCCGCCCCCTGTACCTGTCCCGCATCGACGTCCACTCGGCGGTCGTCACGACGGCCCTGCTCGATCTGGTCCCCGGCGAGGTCACGCGGGCCGACGAACCGCTCACCCGCGACGCCCATCACGCCGTACGCGCCGCCGCGTTCGCAGCCGTGACGCCCGCACAGCGCACCGAGGCCCAGCGCGCCGCCCTCGCCCACGCCGCCTCCGTCGGCATCGGCTCGGTCCACGAGTGCGCCGGCCCCGACATCTCCTCGGAGGACGACTTCGCGGGCCTGCTGCGGCTCGCGGGCGAGGAGCCCGGACCGCGCGTCGTGGGCTACTGGGCCGAGCAGGATGTCGAGAAGGCGCGCGAGCTGGGCGCCGTCGGCGCGGCCGGCGACCTGTTCGTCGACGGCTCCCTCGGCTCGCACACCGCCTGTCTGCACGATGCGTACGCCGACGCCGACCACACCGGCGTCTCCTACCTGGACACCGCCGCGGTCGCCGCCCATGTCGCCGCCTGCACCGAGGCGGGCCTCCAGGCGGGCTTCCACGCGATCGGGGACGCCGCCGTGACGGCCGTGGTGGACGGCGTCCGCGCCGCCGCCGAGAAGGTCGGTCTCGCCCGCGTCCGCGCCGCCCGGCATCGCGTCGAGCACGCCGAGATGCTCACCCCGGACACCGTGGCCGCCTTCGCCGAGCTCGGTCTGACCGCCTCCGTGCAGCCCGCCTTCGACGCGCTGTGGGGCGGCGAGGACGGCATGTACGCCCAGCGTCTCGGCGTACCGCGGGCCCGCCTGCTGAACCCCTTCGCGGCCCTGCTGCGCGCCGGAGTCCCGCTCGCCTTCGGCTCCGACAGCCCGGTCACGCCCCTCGACCCCTGGGGCACCGTCCGGGCCGCCGCCTTCCACCGGACGCCCGAGCACCGGATCTCCGTGCGCGCCGCGTTCACCGCCCACACCCGGGGCGGCTGGCGGGCCGTCGGACGGGACGACGCGGGGGTGCTGGTGCCGGGCGCGCCCGCGGACTACGCCGTGTGGCGCACCGACGCACTGGTCGTGCAGGCCCCTGACGACCGGGTCGCTCGCTGGTCGACCGACCCCCGTTCCGGCACCCCCGGTCTGCCCGATCTGAGCCCGGGCGCCGACCTCCCCGTCTGCCTGCGGACCGTGGTCGGCGGACGAACCGTGTTTGTACGGCCGGGCGAGTGATCTCACGGGGTGGCGTGCACAAGATCGACGTCCGGCGCACTGTCGCTCGACCTGCGTATCCTCCGCACTGACCAGGGCTTTGAGTAGATAACCGCAGGTCAAACGGCTGTTGACAGCCGATGGCGGGGGGCCGGTAGGTTCGGCCCAGTCCACCACCGGACGCCCGACCGGAGAACCTCCGTGCAGTCGTCGCCACGCCGCTGGGTCAGGGACGGTGTCGCAGCACCGGGGCACCGCCACTGGCAGCCAGGCTCAGCGCCCGCGCCGCGACGAGGGAACGTTCCGGCCGGTCGGGGAGGTGTGACCCGGGTGGGGCCCGGGCGCTCAGTAGACAACGGCCTTTCGGTCGACCCGCAGCCAGCGGGTCCCAGGTCGGCCCGAAGGGCGCCGGGCCCCCATCCGCAGACCCGCGGACGTCATGGATCACAGACGTCGAAAAGGGGACACTTACCCGGCTCTTGCCGAATCGACACCGGTGTACGACCCTTCTGACGCGTCCACGCAGGCAGCGCCCACTATGGTGGACCCCTGCGCACGGACACGAAGGGGCAGCAGTGAACGACGGCGACGGGACCCTCGCGGCACAGAGCCAGGGGAGGCAGTTCGGGCCGCTCGGCACGGCCTTGGTGATCATCCCGACCTACAACGAGGCGGAGAACATCAAGGCGATCGTCGGGAGGGTGCGCAAGGCCGTCCCCAAGGCTCACGTGCTCGTCGCCGACGACAACAGCCCCGACGGCACGGGCAAGTTCGCCGACGAGCTGACCGTCGAGGACGACCAGGTCCATGTCCTGCACCGCAAGGGCAAGGAGGGCCTCGGTGCCGCCTACCTCGCGGGGTTCCGGTGGGGCATGGAGCACGGCTTCGGCGTACTGATCGAGATGGACGCCGACGGCTCCCACCAGCCCGAGGAACTGCCCCGGCTGCTCACCGCGCTCAAGGGCGCCGATCTGGTGCTCGGCTCCCGCTGGGTGCCCGGCGGCCGGGTGGTGAACTGGCCCAAGTCCCGTGAGTTCATCTCCCGCGGCGGCAGCCTCTACTCGCGCGTGCTGCTCGATGTCCCCATCCGCGACGTCACCGGCGGCTACCGCGCCTTCCGCAGCGAGACCCTGGATGGCCTCGGCCTCGACGAGGTCGCCTCCCAGGGCTACTGCTTCCAGGTCGACCTGGCCCGCCGCGCGATCAAGGCCGGGTACCACGTCGTCGAGGTCCCCATCACCTTCGTGGAGCGCGAGTACGGCGACTCCAAGATGAGCCGGGACATCCTCGTGGAGGCGCTGTGGCGGGTCACCACATGGGGCGTGGGGGAGCGGGTCGGCAAGGTCTTCGGCCGGGGCAAGCCGTCACAGTCGTAGCCCTACGGCCTCACAGGCCCCATTGATCGTCCTCTTATCCCGTACTGAGCCGGACCCAGGCACACTGGACGCATGACGACTGGCGCTCCGACCCCGACCCACCCCGCACGGCCCCGGCGCTCCCGGCTGCGCACCTTCCTGCCGCTGTCCATCGCCGCCTGGCTGGTGCTGGAGATCTGGCTGCTGACCGTGGTCGCGGGCGCCTCCAGCGGGTTCACGGTGTTCCTGCTGCTGCTCGCCGGGTTCGTGCTCGGCGCGGTGGTCATCAAGCGGGCCGGCCGCCGTGCCTTCCGGAACCTCACCGAGACGCTGCAACAGCAGCAGAGCGGTGCGACACCCCCGGCCCCGTCGGCCAACAGCGAGGGCAACGGGCTGATGATGCTCGGCGGTCTGCTGCTGATGATCCCCGGTCTGGTCTCGGACGCGGTGGGCCTGCTCCTGCTGGTCCCGCCGGTCCAGAAGGCCATCAGCCGGTATGCGCAGCGGACCTTCGAGCGCACCCTGAGTCAAGCCGGCTCCGGCACCCTGGGCGATGCCTTCCAGCAGGCGCGCATGCACCGCCCCGACGGCAAGGTCGTGCAGGGTGAGGTCATCCGGGAGGAGCCGGGGGACGCCCCGCAGGGTCCGCGTCCGCCGCTCACGGGCTGAGGCCCGCCCGGGCACACCAAAACCGCGGGCGCCGTACGTGAACCTCACGTACGGCGCCCGCGGTTGTGCGTGCGTTACTTACTGCCCAAGCCCCGCAGGAATCACGCGGACTTGCGGCTGTCGCGCGGATGTACCGCGATGTTCATCGCACCGGACCGCAGAACTGCCAGGCGCTCCTCGAGGACCTCTTCGAGTTCCTCGCGGGTGCGCCGCTCCATCAGCATGTCCCAATGTGTACGCGCGGGCTTGGCCTTCTTTTCCTCAGGGCCGTCGCCGTCAACGAGGAGTGCCTGGGCCCCGCAGACCTTGCACTCCCACTCCGGCGGGATCTCCGCCTCGACCGAGAAGGGCATCTCGAACCGGTGCCCCTTCTCGCATGCGTACTCCACGGCCTGGCGTGGGGCCAGGTCGATGCCGCGGTCCGTCTCGTAGCTGGTCACCACGAGGCGCGTGCCGCGAAGAGCTCGCTCACTCATGAATCGTGCCTCCCGGGCTTGTCGCCCACAGGACAGGTGTCGCTGTCGTCGTCATCCGGTCAACGTCCGGTCGGCGGTAAAGATTCCCGTTCCGTGTCCCGTTCCGGGTCATGCGTCGCCGTCGTAGCCGCCCCTTGTTGTACCCACCAGTGCCCGGTTTGTCACATCTGCTAGCAGATGTCACCCAGCGTTTCGGCATCTTTGACGCGCAGTAACGGTACGCCTGGCAGGCCAAACGCGTACACTACCGCCCTTTCGCCTTGAGCGCTAAATCCTGTCCGGAACGGGGTTGCCCGCGTCGGTGATCGCCCGCCGCACCGGAACCCGTGCGAGCAGGGCAAATCCCAGGATGAAGAAGGCCACTAGAGAGATGATCGCGTCCCGATAACTTCCGGTCAGCTGGTAGGTGAGACCGAACAGAAGAGGGCCCAGCCAGCTCATGCCCCGGTCGCTGAGTTCGTACGCCGAGAAGTACTCGGCCTCTTTTCCGGGCGGGACCAGATGCGAGAACAGGGAGCGGGACAGTGCCTGGCTGCCGCCGAGAACCAGCCCGATCCCGGCGGCGAGCACGAAGAACCAGACCGGCGCGCCCGCCGGCAGGAAGTAGCCCGCGCCCAACGTCACCGTCCAGGCGATCAGCGAGCCGAGGATCGTGCGCTTGGCGCCGTACACCCGGGCCAGCCGCCCCAGCGCGAGGGCGCCCACCACCGCCAGCACCTGGACCATGAGAATCGCCCCGATCAGCGTCGACTGCCCGAGCCCCAGCTCCTCGGAGCCGTAGACGGAGGCCTGGGAGATCACTGTCTGGATGCCGTCGTTGTAGACGAGATAGGCCAGCAGGAACGCCAGCGTCAGCGGATGGCGGCGCATGTCGCGGACGGTCGCCGCCAGCTGCCGGAATCCGGGGGCGGTCGCCTCCTTCGCCGTGGACCGGCGATCCCGCAGCCGTCGTAGCGGGATGAGGGTGAAGGCACCCCACCACAGACCGGCCGAGGCGAGACAGATGCGGACGGCGGTGCCCTCCGAGACACCGAAGGTGTCGTGGGCGAGATAGAGCACCAGATTCAGTACGAGGACCAGCGCGCCCGCCGCATAGCCGAACGCCCAGCCCCGGGAGGAGACCGCGTCGCGTTCCTCAGGCGGGGCGATCTGCGGCAGGTAGGAGTTGTAGAGCATCATCGCGACGGACTGGGCGGCGTTGGCGACGATCAGCAGGAGGCCGCCGAGCAGATAGCGGTTCCCGTCGAGGAAGAACATCGCCGTCGTCGCCGCGGCCCCCACGTAGGCAGCGGCCGCGAGGAGCGGCTTCTTGCGGCCGGTGCGGTCGGCGGCGGCGCCCACCAGAGGCATCACCAGCACGGCCACGATCACCGACAGGGACACCGAGTACGCGAAGAAGGACCCCGCGCGGACCGGGATTCCCAGGGGATGCACGAATCCGTCCCCGTCCGCGGCCTCTTTCGCGACCGAGGTCAGATAGGGGCCCAGGAACACGGTGAGCACGCTCGTCGAGTAGACGGAGCACGCCCAGTCGTAGAAATACCAGCCGTGCTGCTCACGCCGCCGTCCCGTGGCCTCGTCGGCCGCTTCCGTCCGCACGGTGCCGGTGCCCACCCGTGCCCTCGCTTCCCCGAGAAGGCCAGCGCCTGCCGGGGCTCACACCCAGAGGCCCCGGTCCTCCATGACCTTGCGCAATGTGTCGATGTGATCGGTCATGATGCCATCGACTCCCAGGTCGAGGAGCCGGTGCATATCGTCGGCCTCGTTGATCGTCCACACATGCACCTGCAGCCCGCGCGCGTGGGCGGTGCGGAGGAAGCGGTGGTCCACCACCTGGATGCCGGACTGGGTCTCGGGCACCTGAGCGGCGACCGCCGAGCGGCGCAGCGCCGCCGGCACGCCCCAGGAGCGCAGCCGCAGGTTCAGCACGCCCCGGGTGCCGTACGACGTCGCCAGGCGCGGCCCGGCCAGCCGCTGGGCGCGTACCACGCGCGCCTCGGAGAAGGAGCCGACGCAGATCCGGTCCCAGGTGTTCGTGCGCTCGATCAGATCGAGGAGCGGGTGGAGCGCGGGCTCGGCCTTCATATCGACATTCCAGCGAACGTCGGGAAACTCCTCGAGCAGATCCTCGAAGAGGGGCACCGGCTCCGTGCCCGCCACGCGCGCGTGCGCCACGTCCCTCCACGGCAGGTCGGCGATCCGGCCCGCCCCGTCGGTCACCCGGTCCAGGGTCGCGTCGTGGAAGGCGACGAGCTTTCCGTCCGACGTGGCGTGGACGTCGGTCTCGAGGTACCGGTAGCCCATCTCCACCGCGCGCCGGAACTGCCGCGCGGTGTTCTCCAGGCCGTCCGCGTCGCCGCCGCGGTGGGCGAAGGCGATCGGGCCGGGGTGGTCGAGATAGGGGTGGCGTATCCGCGTGCTCACGGACGAAGTATCGCCCCATGGGGTTGCCCTTCGGCAACGACCGTGCTGCCGCCCGGTGCCGACGGGACGGCGAACACGCGCAGGAAGCGCTGGGCCAGCGGGCCGATCGAGACCGCGTACAGGAGGGTGCCGACACCGATCGTGCCGCCGAGGGCGAAGCCCGTCACGACCACCGCCACCTCGACGGCCGTCCGCATCAGCCGGATCGAGCGGCCGGTGCGCTGATGCAGCCCGGTCATCAGCCCGTCCCGGGGGCCCGGACCGAAGCGCGCGGCGATGTAGAGGCCGGTGGCCACGCCGTTGAGCAGGATTCCGGCGACCAGGAGAGGGATGCGTACGGTCAGGGAGTGGGCGGCGGGCAGCAGGGCGAGGGTGCCGTCCATGGCGATGCCGACGACGAAGACGTTGGAGACGGTGCCGAGGCCGGGGAGCTGGCGCAGCGGGATCCACAGGAGCAGGACCGCCGCGCCGACCACGATCGACACCACGCCGATCGTCAGGCCCGTCAGCTCGGCCAAGCCCTGGTACAGCACGTTCCACGGCTCAAGCCCCAGTCCCGCCTCGACGAGCAGGGCCGAACTCGCTCCGTAGAGGGCGAGACCCGCGTACAGCTGGATCAGTCGGCGCGTCAATTGGCCCTTCTGGCCCTTCGCGGACAAGACGTTCCCCCCCATGGTGGTGGTTGTGGCCTGATGCATGACACCCTGTGGCTTGAGGAGAAGTGTGATCCATGGCCAATTCGGGGAAGGTGGACTGATTTCCATGGCGCAGTGGACATCGGCCGTGGGGGCGGCTCAGCTCGCCCGGCTGCTCGGCTCCCAGCAGGACCGCCCGGCGGGTCCGGGCACGCGCCGTCCGCCCGCCTACCGCGCGCTCGCCGACGGCATCCGGCTGCTCGTGCTCGAAGGCCGCGTCCCGGTGGCCGCGCGGCTGCCCGCCGAACGCGAGCTGGCCCTCTCCCTCTCCGTCAGTCGTACGACCGTCGCCGCGGCCTACGAGGCGCTGCGTGCCGAGGGATTCCTGGAGTCCCGGCGTGGAGCGGGCAGTTGGACCGCAGTACCGGCCGGCAATCCGCTGCCCGCACGCGGTCTGGAGCCCCTGCCGCCCGAGGCGCTCGGCTCGATGATCGACCTCGGCTGCGCGGCGCTGCCCGCGCCCGAGCCGTGGCTGACACGGGCGGTGCAGGGGGCGCTGGAGGAGTTGCCGCCGTACGCGCACACGCACGGCGACTATCCGGCGGGGCTGCCGGCGCTGCGCGCGATGATCGCCGAGCGGTACACCTCGCGCGGGATTCCGACCATGCCCGAGCAGATCATGGTGACGACGGGTGCGATGGGTGCCATCGACGCCATCTGCCACCTTTTCGGCGGGCGGGGTGAGCGGATCGCGGTGGAGTCGCCTTCGTACGCCAACATCCTGCAGCTGATGCGGGAGGCGGGTGCCCGGCTCGTGCCCGTCGCCATGGCCGAGGGGCTTGCCGGGTGGGACATGGACCGGTGGCGGCAGGTGCTGCGGGAGGCGGCGCCGCGGATCGCCTATGTCGTCGCCGACTTCCACAATCCGACCGGTGCGCTGGCGGATGAGAGCCAGCGGCGGCAGTTGGTCGATGCGGCGCGGTCGGCGGGGACCGTGCTGATCGCCGACGAGACGATGAGCGAGCTGTGGCTGGACGACGAGGTCGAGATGCCGCGGCTCGTGTGTGCCTTCGACCCTGCCGGGTCGACCGTCATCACCGTGGGGTCCGCGAGCAAGGCGTTCTGGGCCGGGATGCGGATCGGGTGGGTGCGGGCGGCTCCCGATGTGATCCGCAGCCTGGTCGCCGCGCGCGCGTATGCGGATCTTGGGACGCCTGTGCTGGAGCAGCTGGCCGTGAACTGGCTGTTCAGCACCGGTGGTTGGGAGAAGGCGGTGGACGTGCGGCGTGGTCAGGCCCGGGACAATCGGGAGGCGCTGGTGGCTGCGGTGCGCAGGCAGCTGCCGGAGTGGGAGTTCGAGGTGCCGCGCGGTGGTCTGACGCTGTGGGTGCGGACCGGGGGACTGTCCGGGTCGCGGCTTGCGGAGGCGGGGGAGCGGGTGGGGGTACGGGTGCCGTCCGGGCCTCGCTTCGGGGTCGACGGGGCCTTCGAGGGGTATGTGCGGTTGCCGTTCACTGTGGGGGGTGCGGTGGCGGAGGAGGCTGCGGCGCGGCTGGCTGCTGCGGCTCGGTTGGTGGAGAGCGGTGGGGCTGGGGGAGCCGGGGGGACTGAGACGCCTCGTTCGTTTGTGGCGTAACTGTGTGGGGGGCGCGGGGTGGGGTGCCGCGGCCCGGCGCTTGCGGTGTGCCGCCTGCGCCCACCCGTGCCGCCCCAGGCGGCACGAACGCCCGCTGCTTGGCGCACGCATGCCCGCAGCTTGACGTTCCGGCTACGCGGGTTCCACGGCGGCTGCCTTTTCGGTGAGTTGCTTGGGTTCCGGCTCTCCCGACTCTTCCGGCAGTTGTTCCGGTTCCGCGTCCGCCGGTGTTGTTTTCGGGGGGAGGAGGGCCAGTACCGCCTGGCGGTGGGCCTCTGTTGTGGTGTCGTCGTAGGGGTCCGGGGTGGCGGGGACCTGGAGGCGGTGGACTTGGCCTGTGCCGAGGCGGGCGTAGCCGCGGCCAGGGGGGACGTGGGTGACGGGGGTGGTGTGCGGGGGTGTGCCGAGGATCGTCTTCAGTTGGTCGGCCGTGGCCGGGCCCAGGACGACCCGCGCGCGGGTGTGCTGCCGTACCGGATCGCTCAAGATGTCCAGGCTGTCGAACTGGTCGGCCACGACCACGCTGACGTTCGCCGCACGACCGTGGCGGAGCGGGACCTGGAGCAGGGACTGCGGGTCCTTGCGGCCGTCCGCGGCGGCGACGTGGGTGAAGGCGCTCGGGCGGTCCAGGAGGATCCACAGGGGACGCTTGGTGTCGTCCGGCGGTGGGTGGCCCGCCTGACGCGCGCGATTGACCGCGATCAGGCGGCGCTCCGTCTCGGCGGAGGCCCACTCCAGGCTCGCCAGCGCCCCGGCCAGTGCGCACTCCACGGCCAGCACACCGTCCCGGCCGGTGAGGCAGGCGTACTCGCCGGTGCCGCCGCCCTCGACGATCAGGACGTCGCCGTACTGGAGGGCCTGGAGGGCGATGGAGCGCAGCAGGGTCGAGGTGCCGCTGCCCGGCTGCCCCACGGCCAGCAGGTGCGGCTCGGTCGAGCGGACGCCGGTGCGCCAGACGACCGGTGGGACATCGCGCTGTTCCTCACCGAAGGTGAGGGGGAGCGTGCGCTGGACCTGGATGGGGTCGGTGAAGCCGAGGACCGTCTCGCCGGGGGACGTGACGAAACGCTGGGCGGCGATGTCGGTCGGCAGCGGGGCGAGCACTGTGACGGTGAGCAGGTTGCCCTCCTCGTCCCAGGTGAAGTGGTACTCGCGGCCGCGTCCGGACTTGGCGGTGATCAGATACTCGATACGGGCCCGGGCCTCGGCCTCGCCGTCCGTGAAGTACGCCGGGTAGCGGATCACCAGGTGCGTGACGCGGCCGGTGTCGTCGAAGCCGTGGGTCGGAAAGGCCTTCTCCCACGCGCCGCCGTGCGCGTACAGGGGCGCGGGGTCCTCGGCGGTCGAGAAGTACGGGACCAGGGCCTCGTACAGCGCCTGGAGGCGTTTGGCCTGCGACTCGTCGGGGCCGTCCGGGGCCGGCCGGGTGCGGTCCCGGCCCTGCCAGGCTGCCGCCGCCATCACGGTGATGACGGCCAGCAGTGGGCCGTACGGAAGAAGCGCCACGACCAGGATCACCGAGGCCACCAGGAACAGCAGCGGCCCGCGCCGGTCCTTGGCGGTGTCGGCCCACTTGCGCCGTCCGGCCCCTGCCAGCCGGCGCAGTCCGCGGGTGATCGTGATCAGCGGGTGGAGAACATCGGTGGCGCTGTCGGCCGCCGTCCGGGCCAGCTCCCGGCTCCGGGCGAGCTGTGCGCTGCCGTTGCTCAGAATGCGGGGGAGGGGGCGGCGGGCCACTGCTGTCTCCTGAAGATGCGTGCGTACGGGCGGGAGGGCGGCGTCAGAACTTGATTCCGCCGAGGAGGCTCGCCAGGCTCTCGCCGCCGGCCTTGATGCTCGGGGCGATCGCCGTGCTCGCCAGATAGAAGCCGAACAAGGCCGAGACCAGGGCGTGCGACGCCTTGAGGCCGTCCTTGCGGAAGAAGAGGAAGACGATGATGCCGAGCAGGACCACGCCTGAGATGGACAGGATCATGTGAGTTCTCCTGGTTCGCGGGGACAGTCACCATGAGTACTTCCAGGCTCACAGGATGTATCCATACTATTAAAGGTGCAACTGGGTGAATTTCGGCAGATTTCCCCCACCCGGCGTAGTGTTCATCGGCGGTTCGGGCAGGTCGGGGCGCACCGTGCGGTCCTGCGATGATCATTGCCCCGCGCGCACCCGGTCATGTGCCCGGGAAGCCAGTACGCTGGCGATTCACCCGTACTAGTGAGAGGTGGTCCGGCCGATGACTGAAGCCCCCGACCCCGAGGTCGTGGAGCTGGCAACCAAGATCTTCGATCTTGCCCGGCAGGGGCGGACCGAGGCGCTCGTGGCCTATGTCGACGCGGGTGTACCGGCCAACCTCACCAACGACCGCGGTGACTCCCTGGTGATGCTCGCCGCCTATCACGGGCACGCGGACGCGGTACGGGCGCTGCTGGCCCGGGGTGCCGAGGCGGACCGGATCAACGACCGGGGGCAGACACCCCTCGCCGGGGCCGTCTTCAAGGGTGAGGAAGAAGTGATCCGAGCCCTCCTGGAGGGTGGCGCCGACCCGGCCGCGGGTACTCCGTCGGCCATCGACACGGCTCGGATGTTCGGCAAGGCCGAACTGCTGGAGTTGTTCGGCGCACACTGATCTCAACGTCCTGACCAGGCAAAACAGAAATCCGAAGCAGGCAGGAAACGAACAACGGGGGAGGCGGTACGGGGCCGCCCGAAATTTCGGTCGCGGCAGGCAGAACTGCCGAGTCATCATGACGTCGTGATTCACGGACGCGATGGCTGGGCAGATGTTGCCGCACCGCGCGGGCCGTGAGCGGTCCGCACGGGCCACCAACGAGAGGCAGAGGAAGATGGCTTACAGCAAGCAGGAAACGGCGGGCGCCCCGACGTGTTGTCACGCGGCCAGGTAGAGCAAGATCCCGGTTGCGTCGACGCTTGATGTGAGGCTGTTTCCCATGTTCGATCCGGTCATAGCGCCCAGCGGTACGCTGCTCGGCCTGCTCCAGCGGGGCCGCGGCGACGGCACGCTGCACGCGCTCACCGCCCCGCGCGCCGAAGCGCTCGCGGCACTGAACCACTGCGTGCTGCACGACCCCCGCCACGACTGGCAGGTGGAGAACCGCTCGCTGTACTACGCCCGTCTCTACCTCGACCTGAACGGCGAGCTGGACGAGATCGAGGCCCACCTCTTCGACGTCGAGGACGCCCTCGACACCGAGGAGTCACGCACCGGGCTCGCCCTGGCCGTCCTCGGTCACCTCGCCTCGTACGGCAGGCGGGACGCCCTGGAACTGCTGCGCAGGTATGCCGCCGTGGGCTCCAACTGGGCCTGGGCGCTGGACGAGCTCGCCCTGCGGGACGACGACGCCGGACTGCGTGCCCTCGCGGCCCCCGTCCTGGCGCGCTTCCCCGCCGATGCCGAGGGTGAGGCCGAGCTGGCCGCCACCGTGCGTGACGCCTTCGAGCCACGGCCGTGGCGCCTGTGGGCCGAGGATCCGCGCGAATCCATCGCCACGCGCGTGCGTGCCGCCCAGGAGACCGGCTGTTTCGACCGCTGGCAACGCCAGATGAGCCCGAGCGGACCGCGTCCCGGGTGGAGCGTGCAGGCCGTCTTCGAGTGGGCCCAGCAGGGCGTGGAACGCGGCGTGGCGCTCCATGTTCCGGCCGCTCGCTGTCTCACCGCCGTGGCCGGCCCCGAGGATCGGCCGGACATCGTCGCCGCCGCCAAGGACGGCACCGAGGGCGCCCGCTGCACCGCGCTGCGCTACCTCGCCGACAGCAACGATCCGGATGCCCTCCATCTGATCGAGGGCGCCGTGGCCACCGGCTCGACGGCCGTCGTGGAGGCCGCCGTCGGCACATTCGAACGTATGCGCAGTATTGCCGCCGTCGACCGGGCCCGACGCTGGGCCCGGCGGCCCGACGTCCTGGGTGCCGCCGCCGGACGGGTGCTCGCGTGCCGTGGCGGCGCCGGGGACCGAGACCTGGTTCTGGGGGCGCTGCGGGATGCCGTACGGGGCGAAGGGCCCGACGCACCGACGCTGTGGACCTTGGTGGACGGCGCCGGGCGGCTTGAAATCGCCTGTGCGGCGCCCGTATTGCGGCATATCTACCGCGAGACGGCGTCATCCCATCTACGCGGCCGGGCCGCCCGGGCCCTCGCCGCCACCGATCCCTCCTTCCCCGCCGGGTTCTCCGTCGAATGCCTCTGGGACTGCGAGGAAGCCACGCGCGAGATCGCCGCCCGGCACGCCGAGACCGGCGATGCCCGGGTCGTGGAGCAGCTGCGCAGGCTCGCCGCGGACCCGGCCGAGGAGGCCGAGGTCCAGACAGCCGTACGCGGCCGGATCGGCCCCGACGCGCCCGCTGTGTGAACACGAGATGACTCGCGGGTCAGGGTCCTATGGACGGGATCTGGCCTGATTGGGTGGACAGCGGAACGCTCACGAGTCGTTCGCCGTTGGGAAAGATCCACGTTGACGCGGCCACGTCCAGTACGGCGACAACACCCGTATGCGTGTCGTCATCGTGACCGAATCCTTTCCCCCCGACGTGAACGGCGTGGCCCACTGCGCGCTCCAGACCGCCCGACACCTCGTCGATCGCGGTCACGCTCCACTCGTCGTCGCTCCCGCTCCCGCTCCCGGGAACAAAGCGGCCGGCCTCGCGCCGTGCCCCGTTGTCCACGTCCCCTCCCTACCGCTCCCCGGCTACCCCCAGGTGCGCGTCGCTCTCCCCAGCCGACGCCTCGCCGCCGCGCTCATCGAGCACCGCGCGGACATCGTCCATCTGGCCAGCCCCTTCATCCTCGGCGTCCGCGGCATGGCCGCCGCCGCCCGGCTCGGCATCCCCGCCGTGGCCATCTACCAGACCGACCTGGCCGGCTACGCCCGCACCTACGTCGGCGCCGGCGAGGCCGCGGCCTGGCGTCGTATCCGCTCCGTCCACTCCGCCGCCGACCTCACCCTCGCGCCGTCCAGCGTGTCCCTGCGCGACCTGGAGGCACACAGCGTGCCCCGGGTGAAGCTGTGGCCGCGCGGCGTGGACACCGTCCGCTTCCGCCCCGACCTCCGGGACGAGGCACTGCGCCGGGAACTCGCACCGAACGGCGAGGTGATCGTCGGCTACGTCGGGCGGCTCGCCCCCGAGAAGCACATCGAGCTGCTCGCCGGTGCCTGCAAGCTGCCCGGCGTCCGCGTCGTGATCGTGGGCGACGGACCCAGCCAGCCGAACCTGGCCGAGGCCCTGCCGGGCGCGGTCTTCCTGGGCCGCCGCACCGGCGACGACCTGGCCCGGATCTTCGCCTCCTTCGACGTGTTCGCGCACACCGGCCCCTTCGAGACGTTCTGCCAGACCGTCCAGGAGGCCATGGCGAGCGGTGTGCCCGTCATCGCGCCCGCCGCGGGCGGTCCGCTGGACCTGGTCGCCCACGAGCGCACCGGGCTGCTGGTGCCGCCGCGTGACGCGGGCGCCGTACGGGACGCGGTGCGGACGCTGGCCGCCGACCCCGCGCTGCGTACCGCGTACGGCACCGCAGCCCGCGACATGGTCGAGGGCCGCACCTGGGCGGCCGTCGGAGACCAGCTCATCGGGCACTATGCCGAGGTGCTGAAGACACGGAAGAAGACGGTGGTGGCGGCGTGAACGAGTCACTGCGCATCGTCCGGCTGGCGAACTTCGTCGCGCCCGCCTCAGGCGGTCTGCGCACCGCCCTGCGCGAGCTCGGCAAGGGGTTCAAGGCGGCAGGGCACGAGCCGGTGCTGATCGTGCCGGGTGAGCGGTACTCCGACCGGGAGACCGAGCAGGGCCGGGTGATCACCCTGCCCGGGCCGCTGCTGCCCGGCACCGGCGGCTACCGCGTGCTCATCGACAAGCGGCGTGTGGCCAAGCTCCTGGAGGAGCTGGGCCCCGACCGCCTGGAGGTCTCCGACCGTACGACCCTGCGTTGGACCGGCAAGTGGGCGCGCCGCGCCCGGGTCCCCGCCGTGATGGTCTCCCACGAGACCGCCGACGGCGTGCTGCGCACCTGGGGTCTGTCGGAGAACCTGTCCCGGCGGACCGCCGACGCCCTCAACGTCCGTACGGCGCACACCTACTCGCGGATCGTGTGCACCACCGAGTTCGCCGAGCGCGAGTTCGTGCGGATCGGGGCACGCAATGTCGTACGGGCCCCGCTGGGCGTCGATGTGATGGAACGGCATCCCGCACTGCGGGATGCGGGTCTGCGCGAGGAGTACGCGCGCGTGGACGAGATTCTGCTGGTGATGTGCTCCCGGCTGTCGGTGGAGAAGCGGCCCAGCACCGCGATCGACGCCGTCGACGAGCTGGTCCGGCGCGGGCGCCGGGTGCGGCTGGTGGTGGCCGGTGACGGTCCCTTGCGGGAGCGTCTCGAGCAGCGGGCGCGGGAGCGTTCGCTTCCGGTCACCTTCCTGGGGCACCTCAACGACAAGGGCGCGCTGGGCGCGCTCCAGGCGTCCGCCGATGTCTGCCTGGCGCCCGGGCCCGCCGAGACGTTCGGACTCGCCGCGCTGGAGGCGATGGCCTGCGGCACGCCGGTGGTGGCGAGCGCCTCGTCGGCGCTGCCGGAGGTGATCGGCTCCGCCGGAGCCACCGCCGCGGACCGCGGAGCGGCCTTCGCGGACGCCGTGGACATGCTGCTGGAGCGGTCCGAGGCGGACCGCCGGGAGGCCGCACGCGCGCGTGCCGAGTGTTTCGGATGGGGCGCGGCGGTCGAATCGTTCCTCGCCGCGCACGACGCGGTGGTGACAGGACAGGTGCACCGGGTCGTGCCGGAGCGTGTGATATGAGACCGCTGCGTTTCGTCTCCCTCGGGGATTCGCTCACCGAAGGGGTGGGCGATCCCGTCGGGAAGGTCTGGCGCGGCTGGGCCGCGCTGCTCGCCGACGGGCTCAGTGTGGAGCCCGCGCAGTTCACCAACCTCGCCGTGAGCGGGGCGCAGACGCGTGATGTGCTGGAACGTCAGCTGCCCGCCGCGCTGGACCTGCGGCCCGACGTGGCGTCCGTCGTCATCGGCGTCAACGACACGCTGCGCTACACCTTCGACATCCACGCCGTGGCCGAACGGCTCGACAAGGTGTACGCGGCCTTCGCCGCCCAGGGCACGATCGTCCTCACCGCCTGTCTGCCCGACCCCGGTTCGATGCTGAGGCTGCCGGGATCACTGGCCCGCCCGCTGGCTCGGAGGCAGCGCGCGGTCAACACGGTGGTCCACGCGCTGTCCGAGCGGTACGGCGCGGTGCATCTGCACGCCGCCGAGGAGGAGTGGGCCCAGGACCGGGCGATCTGGAGCGCGGACCGGCTGCACCCCAGCGAGCGGGGGCACCGGGAGCTGGCGCTGCGGTTCCACGGGCTGCTGGCCGAGAGGGGGGTCGCGAAGGGGTTCGCGCCCTCGCCCGTGCCGGAGCTCGCGCCGCCGACCAAGTCGGCGAGCCTGCTGTGGCTGGCCACCGCGGGTACGGCGTGGGTGATCCGGCGGTGCACCGATCTGTTGCCCAACCTGTTGACGCTGGCCGCCGACGAGATGCGGCACCGTGCGCGCGGGACGAGTGCGAAGCTCGATCTGCGGGCGGCGCATGCGGTGTCCGCTGCGCTGGCTGCGCTGTCGATGGAGTTGGACCAGCAGCCGGAGCCGGATGCGGCGTAGCTCCGCTGGTTCGGCCGTGGATATCTGCGGGTGCGTTGTGGCTGGTCGCGCAGTTCCCCGCGCCCCTGACGGGGCGCGGTTGCGCACCCGGCGTTTGCAAGGCCCCGACGGTGACACGCAGGGGGTCAGCGGTGGCGTACGGGGATGAAGCGGACCGGGGTTCCGGGGGCTGCCTGGGCGGCGGGTGGGAGGTCGGGGGTGCGGACCACCGCTATCACTGGGTAGCCCCCGGTGGTCGGGTGGTCGGCAAGGAAGATCACTGGGCGGCCGTCTGGGGGCACTTGGACTGCGCCCAGCACCATTCCCTCGCTGGGGAGTTCGCCGGGGAAGGCTCGCTCCAGGGCGGGTCCTTCGGTGCGTAGGCCGATGCGGTTGCTGGAGGCGGATACGCGGTACGGCCGTGAGGTGAAGGTGCGGATCGCGTCCTGGGTGAACCAGTCGTCGCGGGGGCCGAGGGTGACGTGCAGGATCAGTTCGGCCGGGGGAGCCGGATGCGGGGCCGCGTCTACGCGCGCGTGCGGTGCGACGGGGTGCCCCAGAGGCAGCACCGTGCCGTCCGTGAGTGGTGGTGGGCCGAGGCCGGAGAGCAGGTCGGTGGAGCGGCTGCCGAGCACGGGGTCGACGGCGATGCCGCCGGCGACGGCGAGGTAGCCGCGTACGCCGGAGACGGCGGAGCCGATGTCCAGCACCGACCCTGCCGGAACGCGGACCGGTGTGCCCCAGGCGACGGGGCGGCCGTCCACGGTGACGGGGCAGGGGGCGCCCCCGACCGCCGCGGTGACCGCCGAACGGGGGCGTACGGCGCAGCCGTTGAGCGTGGTTTCCAGGACGGCGGCCTCGGGGGGATTGCCGACGAGGCGGTTGACGAGGGCCGCAGCGGGCCCGTCCAGGGCGCCGGAGCGGGGCACGCCGAGGTGCGCGTGACCGGGACGCCCGCGGTCCTGCACGGTGGTCAGGGCACCGGCCCGTACGACGACGAGCGCACGGTCCGTCATGAGGGCCCCACCGGGACGAAACGGACGGGCGTGCCCGGTGACAGCAGCGCGGCCGGCACGCGCGCGTGGTCCCACAGCACGGCGTCCGTGGTGCCGATCAGCTGCCAGCCGCCGGGCGACGAGCGCGGGTAGACGCCGGTGTAGGGGCCCGCGAGTCCCACCGCACCGGCGGGGACGGCGGTCCGTGGCGTGGCCCGGCGTGGGACGTCATAGCGCTCCGGCAGACCGGACAGGTAACCGAAGCCGGGCGCGAAACCGCAGAAGGCGACGCGGAATTCGGTCTCCGCGTGGATACGGGCCACCTCCCGCTCGGGCACACCCCAGTGCGCCGCCACATCGGCCAGGTCCGGACCGTCGTAGCGCACCGGGAGCTCGATCACGTCACGCGCGCGTGGGGGAACGGGCGGTACTGCGGTGGCGGTCAGGTCGGCGGCCAGCCGGGTCGGGTCGGCGAGGCCGTCGAGCAGGACCGTGCGGGCCGCGGGGACGATCTCGCCGACGGAGAGGGAGCCCTCCGCGCGGCGCCGCAGCAACTCCGCGTGCAGGGCCTGCGCCTCGTCCCCGGAAGCGACCTCGACGAGCAGGGCGCCGTCACCGACAGGCAGCACCCTCATCCGAAGGCCTCCACCCGGACGCCGGACTCCTGGAGCCCCTCCCGGACCCGGCGGGCCAGCTCCACCGCGCCCGGGGTGTCGCCGTGCAGGCACAAGGACTGGGCCCGTACGTCGATCTGCGCCCCGGAGTGGGACGTGACGACGCCGAAGCGGGCCAGCCCCACCGAGCGTTCCACGACGGTGTCCGGGTCGGTGACCACGGCGCCGTCCTGCCCGCGCGGGACGAGCGTGCCCTCCTCGGTGTACGCGCGGTCCGCGAACGCCTCTGTGACGGCCGGCAGTCCGGCCTTCCCGGCCAGCTCCAGCAGCCGGGAGCCGGGCAGCCCGAGCACGGGCAGAGAGGCGTCCGCGAGGAGCACGCCGTCGACGACCGCGCCGGCCTGCTCCTCGTCGTGCACGACGCGGTTGTAGAGCGCGCCGTGCGGCTTGACGTACGACACGCGCGTGCCCGCCGCGCGGGCGAACACCTCCAGGGCGCCGATCTGGTACGCCACTTCGGCCGCCAGCTCGGCGGACGGCACGTCCATCGCGCGCCGCCCGAACCCCGCCAGATCCCGGTAGGCGACCTGTGCCCCGATCCGTACCCCGCGCTCGGCCGCCAGCTCGCACACGCGGCGCATGGTGACCGCATCCCCGGCGTGGAAGCCGCAGGCCACGTTGGCGCTGGTGACGACGGACAGCAGCTGCTCGTCGTCGGTGAGCCGCCAACGGCCGAAGCCCTCGCCGAGGTCGGCGTTCAGATCGATCGCGGTCATCGGTCCCCTCTGGTGTTCATGCCGCTGTTCATGCCAGTGCTCATGCCGCTGTTCATGCCACGCGGAACTGTTCGTCGCGGGCGTCGGTGAGGAACATCTGCCCCGGTGCGTGGGTGATGGCGAACGGCGGTCGCGACGCCATCACGGCGGCCTGCGGAGTCACTCCGCAGGCCCAGAACACCGGGATGTCGTCCGGGGCGATGTCCACCGGATCGCCGAAGTCGGGACGGGCGAGGTCATCGATGCCGAGCCCCGACGGATCGCCGCAGTGCACGGGGCTGCCGTGCACCGCCGGGAGCAGACTGCTCTCCCGGATCGCCGCCGCCAGGTGTTCCGGTGGCACCGGGCGCATGGACACCACCAGCGGGCCGTGCAGCCGCCCCGCCGGACGGCACGGACGGCCGGTCACGTACATCGGGACGTTGCGGCCCTGTTCGAGGTGGCGGATCGGGACACCCGCCTCGGCCAGCGCCCACTCGAAGGTGAAGCTGCACCCGATGAGGACCGACACCAGGTCGTCCCGCCAGTGCCCGCGCACATCCGTCGGCTCGTCCACCAACTCGCCGTTCTCCCACACCCGGTAGCGCGGCAGATCGGTGCGCAGATCGGCGCCGTCCGCGAGGACCGTCGTGAAGGAACCGGCATCCGTGATGTCGAGCACCGGACACGGCTTCGGGTTGCGCTGGCAGAACACCACCAGGTCGTACGCCCAGTCCGCGGGCACGGCGATCAGGTTGGCCTGCGTGTGGCCTGCGGCGACCCCGGCGGTGGGACCTGTCAGACCCGCGCGGAAACGGGTGCGGGCGTTGTTCGGGCTCCACGCGTGCGCGTGCCCGTCGACGAGGGTCAAGGGGCGGTCTTCCGTGCGGTTCACTCCAGTTCCTTCCCGCGCGTCTCGGGCAGCCCGAACAGCGCCAGCGCGGCCACGCCGTATCCGATCGCCCCGAAGACCAGTGCTCCGCCCACGCCCCAGCTGTCGGCCAGGAAGCCGACGGTCGTGGGGAAGACGGCGCCCACGGCGCGACCGGCGTTGTAGGTGAATCCCTGTCCCGCGCCGCGCACCGCGGTCGGGTACAGCTCGCTCAGGAAGGATCCGAAGCCGCTGAAGATCGCCGACATACAGAACCCGAGCGGGAAACCGAGCACCAGGAGCAGGGTGTTGGCGCCGCTCGGGATGTTCCCGTACGCCAGGATGCAGACCGCGGACAGCAGCGCGAACAGCCAGATGTTGCGACGGCGGCCGAGCCGGTCGGTGAGGTAACCGCCGGTCAGATAGCCGAGGAAGGCGCCGGAGATGAGGAACGTCAGATAGCCGCCGGTGTTGACGACCGACAGGCCGCGCTCGGTCTTCAGGTACGTCGGTACCCACGTGGCCAGCGTGTAGTAGCCGCCCTGGACGCCGGTGGACAGCAGCATCGCGAAGATCGTGGTGCGGAGCAGACCCGGCTTGAAGATCGCCTTGAAGGAGCCTTTGCCCGCGCTCTTCTGCCGTACCGCTATCGCCTCGGGCGCGTCCTGCACCCGGCGCCGCATCCAGACGACGAGCAGCGCGGGCAGCGCTCCGGTCCAGAACATCACGCGCCAGGCCAGATCGTCGTCCAGGACCGAGAACACCAGCGTGTACATGATCGCGGCCAGCGCCCAGCCGACCGCCCAGGAGCTCTGGATCGCGCCGAGCGTGCGGCCCCGGTGCTTGGCGCTCGCGTACTCGGCGACCAGGATCGCGCCGACCGCCCACTCGCCGCCGAAGCCGAGGCCCTGGAGGGCGCGGAAGACCAGCAGGGACTCGAAGTTGGGGGCGAAGCCGCAGGCGACGGTAAAGACCGCGTAGGTGATCACCGTGATCATCAGTGCCCTGACCCGGCCGAACCGGTCGGCCATCACCCCCGCGAGGGCGCCGCCGATGCCGGACGCCAGCAGCGTCACGGTGGTGAACAGGCCGGTCTGGCCGCTGTTCAGGCCGAAGTACGCGGCCAGCGCGACCATGCTCAGCGGCAGCGTGAAGTAGTCGTAGGAGTCGAGGGCATAGCCGCCGAACGCGCCGGCGAAGGCGCGGCGGCCGCGCGGACCCAGGGCGCGCAGCCAGCCCAACGCGCCGTCGTCGGCGGTGCTTTCATCTGTGGCCGTGCGGGCGTCGCTGGTCAGGGCCTGCGGTGGAGGGGTCGTGCTCATGGGCACCTCGCAGAGGGAGGACGGAGGGTGCGTGAGGACTGAGCCGGGCCGTGCGGAAGCCGACGGCGCCGTCGTGAGCGGGACGGCGGCGCCGTTCGTAGCAACGTAGAGGATCGTTCAACGATCCTTCAATACCCATGTTGTTTCGTTCTTGTGTCTGCGGTTGAATTCCGGGCATGGCAGAGCAACTGTCGGGACTGGCCGACGACCGCGCCCTCCTCGGGCGCACCAGCACGGCCGAACGGGTCTCGGACATCCTCAGGAGCCGGATCGCCGAGGGCTATTTCCCGCCCGGGACGCGGCTGTCGGAGGACAGCATCGGCGGCGCGCTCGGCGTCTCCCGCAACACCCTGCGCGAGGCGTTCCGGCTGCTCACCCATGAACGCCTGCTCGTCCACGAGCTGAACCGGGGCGTCTTCGTCCGGGTGCTGACCGTCGAGGATGTCGAGGACATCTACCGCACCCGCGGCCTGGTCGAGTGCGCCGTCGTCCGGGGGCTCGGCGAACCGCCGTACGCGCTCGACGGGCTCGCGGAGGCCGTCGCCGAGGGACAGCGGGCGGCGCGTGAAGGTGACTGGAAAGGGCTGGGTACGGCCAACATCCACTTCCATCGGGAGCTGGTCTCGCTCGCCGGCAGCGAGCGCACCGACGAGCTGATGCGGAGCGTCTTCGCCGAGCTGCGGCTGGCGTTCCATGTCGTGGACGACCCGAGGCGGCTGCACGAGCCGTACCTGGCGCGCAATCTGCAGATCCTCCAGGCGCTGCAGGCGGGCGAGCCGGTCGAGGCCGAGAAGCTGCTCGCGGTCTATCTCGACGACTCGTTGGAGCGGGTGGTCGAGGTGTACCTGCGGCGCGTGGGCGAGGACGGATAGCAGATCCGGGTGTGACAACCGTGACGCCGGGGCGCATCTGAGTCGTTTGGGGCGTTGTCAGACCGAGGACTTAGTCTGTGCACCGTGACTTCGCCTGCGTCGACGGACCGTGTTCCGCCCCAGTTCACCGCGGGGCCGCGCCCAGCTCCGGGCCCGGCCGCCGACGAGGGACTGGCGCGGCGGCTGCGCGCGCTCGCCTGCACCGCGCCGCTGCACGATCTGGATGCCCGCAAGGCCAACCTCGCGGGCGAGTACTCGGTATACGGCATGGCCGAGGTCGCCCTCTCCGCCATCGACCTCGTCACGCTGAACATGGACTTCGACACCGGCGCCGACCACGACCAGATCGTCGCCCGGCTCATCCCGCGTATCGCCGCGCAGGCCCCGCAGCGGCCCGTCGTCGAGCATGAGCGGGTGGCCCGGTGGGTGCTGGAGAACCTGATCAATGTCGGCAGCGTCGATCGCGGCTTTCGCGCGGTTTACGGAACCTTCGCGCCGGACGGTACGTATGTTCGGCGGGACTACGACTTCAAGCTGATCGAGGAGGTGCCGGGGCCCGGCGGCAGCGTCTATCTCCGTACGACGGACGAAGCCGTCAATGTGCTGGTGGGCGCCCTCGACACCGACGTCACGAGCGCCCAGATCGCCGCCGAGGTCAAGCTGGAGGTGCTGATCAACCGGGGGCGGCTCGCGGACGCGCAGCTCGCCGCCGAGCAGGCCCGGTATCGGACCGTGCAGTACTCCGAGACACTGCGGCGGGCGCTGGATGCCACCCGGCGCAATGTGCGCGCCGTCGACTGGCTCAGCGCCGTACCCGACATGATCGCCGAGGCGCTGGAGCATGTCGCCGACCGCTATCGGCACGAGAACGCGATCCTCACGAACATCCGCAAGGCGCGGGACGAGTCCGAGGACCCCGAGCACAAGCGGCGTGCGGCCGAGCTGGTCGACATCGTGAAGGACTGCATTCGACGGCACACGCAGTTGCAGTCGCGACTGCTGGAGGCCGGGCCGCTGTTCCGGGCGGAGCAGGACCGGCAGGCGTTCGCTACGCCTATGACGTCGTCGGGGATCGATCTGTACGGGCATCTTGTCGCGCCGGTGCTGCCGTTGGAGCTGGAGCGGGCGGTTCGGGTCACGGATGCGTTCTTCGCTCGCGGGACGGGGTTGCGTACGCCGGTGTCCGTTCGGGTGGGGGACCTTGTGGACATACTGCTGACTCCGCCGGTGGAGCGGGAGCATCTCGGTGCGGAGATGCCTGAGCCGGATCTCATTGCCACGCCGGATGACAGTCGGTTCAGTGAGGAGCAGCTGGCTGCGGCGATGGAGCTGCTGGATCTGCCTGCGGATGCGCCCAGGCGGTTGTCGGGGCTGCTGGTTGACGCGCGTCGGCTGGACCCTGAGTTGCCTTATCTGGTGGCTCTGTTGGCTGTTCATGCGGCCAGTCCGTCTGTGGGCACCGCCTACCGGCAGGGGGAGGAGAAGCTGCTGTTCGCCGTGGACGACGGGACCGAGCTGGATGATCCCGAGTTCGGGGGTGCGGATTTGATTGTCGGGACGGCTTTGTTGGATGCGGTGGGGATGGCGGCGGATCGGAGTGAGGCTGCGTGATGTCTGCCGTCTGCGGGTTGTCTGTGGCTGGTCGCGCAGTTCCCCGCGCCCCTAAAAGCCTTGTCCTGCCGCCTGTTTGCCAGATGCCCGAGGAGTTGCGATCGTGACCGAGCACGTCGACTGGAGTGAGCCGGAGCTTGCCGCCTCCGCGTCGGCATCTGCCGCCGTCACGCCTGCCGATGCCGCCGATGCTGCTCGGCTCGTTGCCTTTGGGTTGCAGCCGAAACTGCAGCCTGCGCGGGATCAGGAGTATGCCGAGTTGCTGCGGCGGTACCGGGAGGATCCGGCGTTCGCCCGGCTTGCCGATGCCGTTGCCGCCGGGCTCGGTCTTGTCGTGCTGGAGGTGTCTCCCCGCGCGGGGATGGCCGTTACCGCTGCCGAGGACTCGGTGTTCGCCGTGCGGATGGGGGATTATGCGCGGCGGACGTCTGCCGACGGTGGGGACCGGTTCCTGCATGGGCTCGCTCATCTCGCCGTTGCCGCAATGGCGTTCCCGCGGCCCGAGGACCTCGCTGATGACGGGTACATCGGGCGGATCACGGTCAATGGGGTCGACGCATTCGTGCGGCAAGCCTGTCGGCGGCTGGAGGAGCGGGCCGAGGTGCGGGGGGAGAACACCGATCCGGCCACGGACGCGCCCGGGCTTGAGGCCGCCTGGCGGATCTGGGTGAGACGGAGTGCGACCGGTGCCACCAAGGACGCGCGGAGACTGGCCGGTTCGACGACCGGCATCATCGGCAAGGCTGTCGCCTTTCTGACCGACTCCGGGTTTCTGCAGCGCACGGGCGACGACAACGGCGGGACGTACCGGACGACGGCCCGGTATCAGCTCCAGGTGCGCGACATGGCGGGCAGTGCTGCCATGGCCGAGCTGCTGGAACTGGGCGTCGTGCCGGTCACCGACGGGACGCCGACGCTGCTGCCCGCCGAGGAGTCCGACGACCTGGAGCTGGTGGCCGACGCCGGGCTGCCGTTCCACTCCTGACCGCATCGACTGCCTTCACGACTACGAGAGTCCGCCATGTACGAGCTGTCCCGGGTCCGCCTCTACTCCATCGGTCCGGCCGGTGCGCGCTACGCCGACACCGTGCTTGACCTGCGGGGTGTCGGCGAGCCCGTGCCCGACCCCGCGCCCACGCAGGCGGAGTTCTTCGAGGAGGAGCCCGTCGGTCCGCCGCGCCGGCCCGCGCCCGCCGGTGTGCTCTTCCTGGAGAACGGCGGCGGCAAGTCCGTCCTGCTCAAGCTGATCTTCTCGGTGATGCTGCCGGGGCACCGGAACACGCTGGGCGGCGCCAGCTCCGGTGTGCTGCGCAAGTTCCTGCTCGCCGACGACTGCGGGCATGTGGCGCTGGAGTGGCAGCACGTGCTGACGGGCGAGTGCGTCGTCGTCGGCAAGGTGAGCGAGTGGCGCGGCCGGCAGGTCTCGAACGATCCGCGGAAGTTCGCCGAGGCCTGGTACTCGTTCCGGCCGGGGCCCGGGCTGAGCCTGGACAATCTGCCGGTCGCCGAGTCCACCGCCGTACGGCCGTCCGTCGAGGGTGCGTCCGGTGCACAGGGGCGGCGGCGGACCATGAAGGGCTTCCGGGACGCCCTTACCGAGGCCGGGAAGGCGTATCCGCATCTGGAGGTGCACTGGGAGGAGATCCACGACCGGTGGATCGAGCACCTCGGCGACCTCGGTCTCGACCCCGAACTCTTCCGCTACCAGCGGGAGATGAACGCCGACGAGGGCGAGGCGGCCGGCCTCTTCGCGGTCAAGAAGGACTCCGACTTCACGGATCTCCTGCTGCGGGCGGTGACCGATACGCGGGACACCGACGGTCTCGCCGACCTGGTCGGTGGCTTCGGCAACAAGCTGGGGCGACGCGCCGAACTGATCGCCGAACGCGACTTCACCGCCGGGTCCGTCGACCTGCTGGGGCGGATCGTCGAGGCCGCCGAGGCGCGGGCACGCGCGCGTGACATCCACGCCGGTGCCGAGCGGCGGACCCGGACGCTGGCCCGGCGGCTGTCCGCGCGTGGTGCGCAGGAGCGGGTGCGCGCCGCCGACCTCGCCCAGCGGGTCACCGCCGCCGCATACGCCGTCACGCACGCCGAGGGAACGCGGGAGCGCAGCGCGCTGATCGCCGCCGAACTCGCTTACCGGCATGCCTCCTTGGCGCTCGCCGGTGCCGAGAAGTCGGCCGCCGCGCAGAAGCGGGAGCTTGCCGACGCGCGGACCCTCCATTCCGCCTGGCAGGCCGCCGAGGCGGTGCTGCGGCACCGTGCCGCCGCCGACCGGGTCGCACGGGTCGCCGCCGCCATCCAGGAGGCCGAGCGCGACGCGGCCCCCGCGCTGGCCGCACGCGCCAAGGCCGCCGTCGATCTCGTACGAGCTCTGCACGCGGCCGCGGACAGCGCCGAAGCCCTGGCCAACGAAGGGGAGGAGCGGTCCGCGGCGCTCCAGGAGGTCAGCGAGTCCGCCTACCGGGACTCCACCTCCGCCGCCACGGAGGCCCAGCGCGCCCGCAGCGAGGCGGGGCATCTGCGCCAGCGTCTGTCCGAGGTCGAGCAGGAGACCGCGGAGGCGGTGCGGGCGGGCTGGCTCGACGACAGCGCGCCCGACGCCGATCCCGCGCGGGCCGCGCTCGCCGCCAGCGACGCCGAGAAGACTGCGGTCGCCGCCTGGGACACCGCGCGCGAGGCATCTCACAGGGCCACCGAGCACGCCCGGGAAGCGGCTTCGGCCGAGTCTCGCGCGGAACTCACGGCGGCCCGCGCGGCGGACGCGGCAACGGCCGCGGAACGGTCGTACGAGGCGGAACGCCGCCTCGCGGAGGGGCTCGCGGCGGAGGAGCGGCTGGCGGAGCTGCTGAGCCTGACCGGTGTCTCCGGGGCGGGGGTTACGGTGCCGGGGCCCCGGACAGGGGCGGATGGCGCGGCTGGGCGTGAGCGCTCCGACACGGCTGGACCTGGCGTGTCCGCGCGGCCCGGGAGCGGCGCGTCCGGTGGAGGCGGCGGTGCCGAGGCAGGCGACGGCGGGGCTTCCTGGGCCGCCAGTGGTGCCTCTGGCCGGGGTCGTGGTGCCGGGGCGGACGTCGGCGGGGATGCACGCGCCGGAAGCGACCCGTCCGCCGAAGCCGGAGGTGGTCCGTCCGCCGGAGACAGGAGGCCGTCGAACGGCGACGATGCCGGCCTGATGACCCCGCGCCCCCTCACCGAAGGCCTCCTCACCCCCGAGGAGCTCGACCGCTGCGCCGACGACCTCCGCCAACTCCTCGACGCCGCCGTCTCCTCCGCCGAGCGCCAGCTGTTCGAGCTGCGGACCGCTGCCGCCGACGACGCCCGGATCCTGGGTGCGCTCGGTGACGGAGGGCTGCTGCCGCCCGGGCCCGACGTGCTGGCCACCGTGGAGTTCCTCGGCGAGCACGCCATCCCGGCGCTGCCCGGATGGCGGTATCTCGCGCAGGCCGTCGACCCCGCCGATCACGCGCGCGTGCTGGCCGCCAGGCCGGAGCTGGTCGACGGGGTGATCATCACCGACCCCGCCACGCACGCGCGTGCCCGCGAGGCGCTGAGCGAGGCTGCACTGCTGCCGCGGTCCGCCGTCGCGGTCGGTACGGCCGCCGCCCTGCTCGCCCCGACTCCGGCACCCGACGCGAGCAGTGGCGACGTCTTCCTCGTACCGCCGAACCCCGCCATGCACGACGAGCACGCCGCCGATGAGGAACGGCAGGCACTGCGGGCGCGGGCGACCGAGCGGGACGAGGAGATCCGGACACTCGCGGCCCGGCTCGGCAAGGACCGGGAACTGACCGCCCGCTTGGCGTCCTGGCGTACCGGCTGCCCGGCCGGACGGCTGGTCGAGCTGGCGGAGGCGGCCCGGGAGACACGCGCGTTCGCCGAGGAGGCCGAGGCCGAGCTGGCGGAGGCACGCACCGTCCGGGCCGAGGCCGACGAAGCCGCCGCCGAGGCCACCCAGGTACGGGACGAACGGCAGGAGGCTGCCCAGCGCGCCCGCCGCTCCGCAGACGCCCTCGCCGGGCTCGCCTTCCGGCTGCGCGAACGGTCCGGCTGGCAGGTGAAACTGCGCGAACTCGCCGACGAGGCAACCGAGTCGGAGGCCCGCGCCCAGGCCTGTCTGGAGCGCGCCCGCGCTGCCGACGAGGACCGGCGTGCCGCCCAGCGCGGCGCCGACGACGCCCGCCGCACCGCGCGTGCGCTGCGTGCCGAGCGCGCCGAGATCGCGGGCGCCCCCGACGACGTACCGGAATCCGACACGGGTGCTCCGACGTCGTCCCTTCCCGCCCTCCGCGAGGCCTATCGCGCCGCATCGCAGCTGTACGAGAAGGTCGGGGTCGACGCCGATCTGCGGGCCGAGCAGGCCCGCGCGGAGAGCGACGAGAGTGCGGCGCGGGCCGAACTCGACCGGCTCAGCAACAAGGTCCGCACGCGCGCGGAGCAGCTGCTTCAGTCCCCGGACGGGTCCGACGGGCCCTCCCGGCAGTCCGCCGTCGCCCGGGCCGAGGAGCTGGTGCAGCTCCTGGAGACCCGGATGTCCAGCGCGAGCGAACAGCTCGGGCGGCTGCGCGGCGAGGCCGAGCGGCACGCGCCCGAGGACGGCGAGGCACACACCGAGCTGCCCGAGGAACTGGTGCCCCGCGACGCCGAGCACGCGCAGGCCCTGCTGCGGACCGCAACTGCTGAACTCGCTTCCCGCACCGAGGCGTTGAGCCAGGCCCGGGAGGCGCACGCCGAACTCCTCGACGCCCACCGGGCCGCCGAGGACGCGGCCGGTGGCTTCGACGAGATCGCCGCGATGCTGCGTGACCTGCTGCGCGAGCACATCTCGGACGAGGAGCAGGAGGAGCCGGAGCCGTATCCCGGCAGCCTGGACGAGGCACGGCAGTCCGGCGCCGAGGCACGGCGCTCCCTGCGGGGCTGCGCCGCCGACCTGTCCGGCGCCGACTCCGCCGTACGAGAGGCGAGCGATGTGCTCGTACGGCATGCCAACTCCACGCGGTACGAGCAGGTACGGACGCCTGCGCGGCAGCAGATCCGGGAACTGCCCGCCGCCGCGCTGCCCGAGCACGCGCAGAAGTGGGCGGACGCGTTCGCGCCCCGACTGCGGGTGCTCACCGATGAGTTGGCGCAGCTGGAGCGGAACCGGGACTCGATCGTGGACCGGCTACGCGGGCTGGTCGAGTCGGCGCTGGCGACTCTGCGGTCCGCCCAGCGGCTGTCCCGGTTGCCCGAGGGGCTCGGGGAGTGGTCCGGGCAGGAATTCCTGCGCATCCGCTTCGAGGAGCCCGACCAGGCCACGCTCACCGAGCGGCTCGGCGAGGTCATCGACGAGGCGACGCGGGCCGCGGTGAAGAAGAACTCCGATCTGCGGCGGGACGGGATGTCCTTGCTGCTGTGGGGAGTCGCGGCGGCGCTGCAGCCGAAGGGTGTGGCCGTCGAGATCCTCAAGCCGGATGCCGTGCTTCGTGCGGAGCGGGTGCCGGTGGGGCAGATGGGCGACGTCTTCTCGGGCGGTCAGCTGCTCACCGCGGCCATCGCCTTGTACTGCACGATGGCGGCGCTCAGAAGCAACGACCGCGGGCGCGACAAGCACCGGCACGCGGGCACGCTGTTCCTCGACAACCCGATCGGGCGTGCCAACGCGACGTATCTGCTGGAGCTTCAGCGGGCCGTGTCGGATGCGCTCGGTGTCCAACTCCTCTACACGACGGGCCTGTTCGACACGACCGCGCTGGCGGAGTTCCCGCTGGTCATCCGGCTGCGCAATGACGCGGATCTGCGGGCCGGGCTCAAGTACATCAGCGTGGAGGAGCACCTCCGGCCGGGACTGCCGCAGGCTCCCGCCGGGGAAGGCGGACACAGCGAGATCACGGCGACGCGGATGTTCAAACGTCCGGCGACCGGCACAACCTAGGGGCGCGGGGCTGTGTCCTTAGGCGTCGGCTTTCAAGAGATCCGCGCACTTTTCGCCGATCATCATCGTCGTGATGCACGGATTCACCGTCACCAGATCCGGCATCACCGAACCGTCCGCCACCCGCAGCCCCTCCACCCCCTTCACCCGCAACCGCGCGTCCAGCGGAGCGGAATCGTCCGCGCCCATCTTCACCGTGCAGGACGGGTGGTAGACGGTGTTGTGGGTCTTGTGGATGTAGTCCAGCAACTCGTCGTCCGTCCGGACGTCCGGGCCGGGGGCCAGTTCCGCGCCCGCCCAGCCGCTCAGCGCAGGTTGCGACGCGATCGTCCGGGCCAGGCGCAGCCCGTACGTCATCACCCGTACATCGTGCTCATGGGTGAAGTACCGCGGATCGACCTTCGGCTTGTCCCGGTAGTCACGGGTCCGCAGCCGCACCGTGCCACGGGATTGCGCGCGGGTCACGTTCGGCGTGAGGCAGAACGCGTTCTCCGACGTCGGGTAGCCCCAGCGTGCGGTGTTCATGTCGAACGGGACGGACCCGTAGTGGAACATCAGGTCCGGCCGGTCCAGGCCCGGTTCGGTGTCGTAGAAGATGCCCGCCTCCCACCACTGGCTGGACGTGGTGGTCATGGGCTGCTTGGCGTCCCACATGATGACGCCCTCGGGGTGGTCCTGGAGGTTCTCGCCGACGCCCGCCGCGTCGACGACCACATCGACGCCGACCTCGCGCAGATGCGCGGCCGGTCCGATGCCCGACAGCATCAGCAACTTCGGTGAGTCGATGGCGCCGCAGGAGAGGATGACCTCGCGCCGGGCCCGTACCGTCCGGGTGTGGATCAGGTCCGGGTCGAGGAACTCGGCGCCGACGCAGCGCCGGCCCTCCAGCACCAGTTTCTTGGCCCGCACCCCCGTCCGTACCTCCAGGTTCGGCCGCTTGCCGAGGACCGGGTGGAGGTAGGCGACCGACGACGACTGACGGATGTTGTTCTCGTCGGAGTTGATCTGGAACCAGTTGGCGCCACGGACGACCGTCTTGCCGGTGTTGAACCCCACTGTGGGGATGCCTGCCTGCGCACATGCCTCCAACAGCGCCGTGCCGCACGGGTCCTCGCTCTTCACTGTGCGGAGTTTCACCGGACCCGTGCGGCCGTGGTGCTCCCCGGGAGCGTCGTTGTTCTCCAGCCGCCGGTAGAGCGGGAAGAGGTCGGCGGCGCTCCAGCCCGTACAGCCCGCTGCGGCCCAGTCGTCGAGGTCCTCGGCCGGGGCCCAGAAGGCGATACAGGAGTTGTGCGAGGAGCAGCCGCCGAGCACCTTCGCTCTGGCGTGCCGCATGAAGCTGTTGCCGCTGGTCTGGGGTTCGACGGGGTAGTCCCAGTCGTAGCCGGACTCCAGCAGGCCCATCCAGCGTTCCAGCTTCAGGACGTCGTCGTCGCCGACGTCGCTGGGCCCCGCCTCCAGGACGCACACGGTGACGGACGGGTCCTCCGACAGCCGGGCCGCCACCACGTTGCCCGCGGTGCCGCCGCCGACCACGACGTAGTCGAACTCATCGATGCTCATGGGGAGTTGACCTCCTTGACATCCTTGGTGCGCTGGGGGCGCCCGATGCGGGATTTCAGTCGGCCGCCGGGGCGGCGAGGGGCCCGGTCGCCGGTTCGGAGTCCAGCCGGTGCTCGGCGAGCACTCCGGTCTTGCGCCGCTGGATGAACCAGTAGTAGGCGAAGCCGCCGCCCATGATCACGCCGACGAAGAGCACGGCGCCCCACTGGAGGTACCAGTGGAAGGGGGCGGTGGCGTTGTAGACGGAGGCCCGTGGCCAGATCAGGTTGATCGTCATGCCCGCGCCCCACAGCACGGCGACGATGTTCACCGGCAGCCCCAAGCGGCCCAGCGAGAACTTGCCGTCGCCCGCGGGCTGCCACTTGCCGCGCAGCCGCGCCACCAGCATCGGAGCGGTGACGCCCAGGTAGGCGAGGTAGATCATGATGATGCCGATGCTGGTGACGACGGTGAAGATCTGCGGCTGGCGGATGTTCACGACCAGGATCGCCAGCGCCAGGATGCCGATGATCACGGCCGGGAGTACCGGCGTCTTGAAGCGCGGGCTGACCTTCGCCAGCATCGACGACGCCGGCAGGTTGTTGTCCCGGGCCATCGCGAACGCCAGCCGGATCGCCGCCGTGTGCACGGCCAGCGCACACACGGTCACGGCGATCAGCACGCACCACAGCATCGCCTTGCCGGCCGTCGGGCCGAGCACGTCGAGGACGATGTACTGCAGGCCGTCGGTCGACAGCTGCTCGCCCTTCAGGCTGGACACGCTCATCAGCGCGAGCAGCAGGATCAGACCGCCCAGGACGAACGAGGCGACGATCGCCCGGATGATCGCGCGCGGTGCGTTCCGGGACGGGTCCAGGGACTCCTCGCCCAGCGAGGCGGCCGTGTCGAAGCCGTACATGACGTACGCCGACGCCAGCGACGCCACCAGGAACGCGCCGAGGTATCCGGCGCCGTACCCCGCGCCCGTGCCGTTGGTCTCCATGACCACCTGCGGGCCGCGGGTGATGTGCACCGCGAACAGGACGATGAGTACGACGGTGGCGACCAGCTCGATGAAGACGCCCGCCGTGTTGATGTTGGCCATCAGCTTGACGCCGAAGGCGTTCACCAGCGTGGTGAACAGGATCAACACCGCGGCCAGGATGACCGCGTTGGTTGCCACGTCGTACTTGCCCGTGCCGTCACCGACGATCTGGAACACGTCGGAGATCTGCGGCAGCGTCAGCTGATAGGCGAGTGCCACGGCCGCGATCGAGACGATCGAGGCGATCAGCATCATCCAGCCGGCCAGCCAGCCCAGATGCGGATTGCCTATCTTCTTCGACCAGTTGTAGACGGAGCCCGCGACGGGATAGCGGGCGGCCAGCTCGGCGAAACAGAGGGCGACCATGAACTGGCCGACGAAGACCATCGGCCACGACCACCAGTAGGCGGGGCCGCCGCTGCCGTATCCGAAGTAGAACAACTGGAAGGTGCCGGTCAGGATGGAGATGTAGCTGATGCCGGCGGCGAACGTGTGGAAGTTGCCGAGGGTGCGCTTGAGTTCGGGTTTGTAGCCGAACTCGGCCAGTTCGGCGTCGTCCTGCTGGCCGGCCGGCTGTTGAGTTGTGGTCATGAGCGAACTCCTGGTGGGGCAGGGGAACGGGGCGAGCGGCTCCTGCGGGTGCCCGGATCAAGGACGGTTGATGAGCCTGCTGCTACCCGGGAGTCAGGCGAACCACCCCTGCGGCGTGGGATTCGTGTTGCGCCAGATGTGCTTGGCCTCGCGGTACTCGGCCAGGCCCGCCGGCCCGAGTTCGCGTCCGAAGCCGGACTGCTTGAATCCGCCCCACTCCGCCTGCGGCACATAAGGGTGGTAGTCGTTGATCCAGACGGTGCCGATCCGCAGCCGCCCGGCGACCCGCGCGGCCCTGGCCTCATCACTCGTCCAGACGGCGCCAGCCAGGCCGTAGATCGTGTCGTTGGCGAGCCGTACCGCCTCGTCCTCGCTGCCGAACCGCTCGACGGTGAGGACCGGTCCGAAGGACTCGTCCTGTACGACGGACATGCCGCCGGTGCACTCGTCCAGCACGGTGGGCAGGTAGTAGAAGCCGTCGGCGAAGTCCGCTCCGTCGGGGCGCGCACCGCCGCAGCGCAGGACCGCACCCTCCTCCAGGCCCTTGGCGACGTAGGCCTCGACCTTCGCGCGGTGCGCCTCCGAGATCAGCGGACCGGTCTGTGCCCGCTGGTCGAACGGCCCCCCGAGCCGGATCTCCGACGCCCGCCGTACGACCTCGTCGACGAACCGGTCGTGCAGCGAGTCCTCGACCAGCAGCCGGGCGCCCGCCGAGCAGACCTGCCCGGAGTGCAGGAACACCGCGGTCAGCGCCATGTCGACGGCCGTGTCGAAGTCGGCGTCCGCGAAGACGATGTTGGGGTTCTTGCCGCCCAGTTCGAGGGCGACCTTCTTCACCGTCCCGGCCGCGGCGGCCATCAGCCGGCGACCGGTCTGGAGCCCGCCGGTGAAGGAGACGAGGTCCACGTCCGGGTGGTCGCCGAGCGGAGCGCCGGCCTCGGGACCGGCGCCCAGGACCAGGTTGGCGACGCCCGCGGGCACGCCCGCCTCCTCCAGCAGCCGCATCAGGTGTATGGCGGTGTGCGGGGTCAGCTCGCTCGGCTTGAGGATGAAGGTGTTGCCCGCCGCCAGGGCAGGCGCGACCTTCCAGGCCGTCTGGAGGAGCGGATAGTTCCAGGGCGTGATCAGTGCGCAGACGCCGACCGGTTCGTACACGACCCGGCTGTCCACGCCCTCCGTGCCCGTGTCGACGACCCGACCCGTCTCGCTCGCTGCCGTCCGGCCGAAGTAGCGGAAGCAGTTCGCGATGTCGTCGATGTCGTACTCGCTCTCGACCAGCCGCTTGCCGGTGTCCAGCGACTCGGCGCGGGCGAGCGCGTCCTTGTCCCGCAGCAGCAGGTCGGCGACGCGCAGCAGCAGGTCACCGCGCTGGTCGGGGGCGGTGTGTGGCCAGGGTCCCTCGTCGAAGGCGCGGCGCGCGGCCGCGATCGCTTCGACGGTGTCCTTGCCGCCGGCCTCGTCCACCACCCCCACCAGCGAGCCGTCCGCCGGACAGCGGATCTCGCGCGTGCGCTCGTCGACCGCACTCCGCCACTCGCCGTCGATGAACAGATCCGGCATGGCCGCCTCCCAGCTGCTGAAGGACCCACTCGTGGAAGATCCCGATGTGGCGCTCGTTCGGAACCAGCACACCACCCTTCCGGTACGCTCGCGACGCCATCGCGGGCCGGGTTCGTTCACAGGCGTCAAAATCCTGTGCGTTCGCCCGGTGGAACAGCTCCACCGACGGCGTCGTCATCGGCGGGGTCGCGCCGCAGGGCCCGTGCCGAGCACTGGACGTCAGCGACGGAACAGCCCAAGGCCGCCATGGCCAACCTGCTCGCCGGACGCAGCGTGCGGAGCGCAGGGTCGGTGCGCTCCTTCTGGTCGGACCAGTACGGCGCGCGCGTCCAGTTCGCCGGCAGGCGTCAGGACGGTGCTCTCCGTGGACCGGCCACGCCCCTTCATGCGGGCGCGCCGGGAACTCGTGCGCGGGGAGCCCCGACCGCAGCCCGCCCCACTCTGAACCCTCACCGGGCGTCGCCCGCGCGGGCTCACGGGTGGGACAGCTGACCCGTCCCGCCCCGGTTCCGTATTCGCTCCTGGGCGCGCTCGGTGGCCCGCTCCTGTCGCCGGGCCCTGCGCCGCTCGCGCCGCAGGGCCCGCGCGGTGCTGCTCGGGGCCGACACGACGCCGTCGCGCTGGTTCCACACCTGGCGAGTCACCCACACATCCAGCGCCGCCCAGGTGGCGACCACCGTGCTGGCCACGCTACTGAGGACCATGGGGAACGCCAGCCACGAGCCGGCCAGCGTGCACAGGAAGGCCACCATCGCCTGGATCAGTGTCACGGCGATGATGAGCACCGCGCGCACCGCCGCCTTACGCACCGGATCCGGCAGCTGACGCCGCTGCGCGGGCTCCTCCACCCACAACGGCCGGTAATACGGCTGAGCGTCCCGCTCGTCCCTCGTCTCCCTGTCGATTGCCGGAATGTCGCGATCCCGTGTCTCAGGGATCCTCTCTGCCGTCGCCTGCGCCGTCCCGCCGTCACCGGGCGCCTCGCGCCGCTCAGCCGTGCCCATCACCGTGTCACTCCCCACCGCCGACAGAACCGCTCGCCCGTGTCCGAAGACACGACTCCCCAGTGGCTGCCCGGCTTGCGTTGTTTTACGCCGCCCAGGTGCGGGATGCGGCTCCTGTGGCCGATTCCGCCCCCAACTCCCGATAGAAGGACGAACGGCACGTCCCGAAGATTCCCAACGACCGTAAAATTCCGGCCAACCGGCCCCGGAAACGACCGGATTGTTCACCGCGGCGACCGCAGGATCGGGGGATGCAATCTCCCGCAATGACCGGACAACTCCCCACGACCCGCCACCGTTGCGGACGTTCGGCTTCCGGACGAGTCTTCGAGTTACCTATGCGTCAGTAGTAGGCTCGCGCCGTTTGTTGACGTACATGTGTACCCCCGCCCGGTGGGGGTCGAGCTGGGGGAGGCCATGCGCTTTCGCGGGAAGTCGATCCGCCGGAAGATCGTGGCGCTGCTTCTCGTGCCGCTGGTGTCCCTGACGGCCATCTGGGGCTTCGCCACGGTACTCACGGGACGTGAGGCGGGCCAGCTGTTCAACGTGTCGGAGGTCGTCGAGAACATCGGCTACCCGGCCGAGGACACCGTCCGGGTGCTCCAGCAGGAACGCCGCCAGACCCTCGTCTATCTCGCGGACCCGCGCGCCTCCGACGGGCTCGCCGCGCTGCGCCGCAGCCGGACCGCCACCGACGACGCCGTCATCAAGATCCGCAAGAACGCCCGGGACGCCGACGTACGCGACGCGCTGGGGCAGGGCACGGGCGAGCGGCTGACCGCCCTCCTGGACGCCCTCGACGGCATCGGGTCCCTGCGCCGCAGCGTCGAGGACGGCACCGTCAACCGCGCCCAGGCCCTCGACCTCTACAACCGGCTCGTCGATCCCTGCTACGTCCTGCTCACCAACCTCCACGTCGTGGACGACACCGACCTGGACAAGCAGTACCGCGCCCTGGTCAACCTGGCCCGGGCCCGCGAACTGCTCTCCCGCGAGGACGCGCTCCTCGGCTCCGCGCTGATCGTCGGCAGGATCACCCGCGGCGAGGCCCGTGACATCTCCGACCTCGTGGCCCAGCGCACGCTGATGTACGACGTCAACCTGCCGCTGCTGCCCTCCTCGGAACGCGACCGCTACGAGCGCTTCTGGAAGAACGCCGCCAGCGCCCCGCTGCGCGTGGCCGAGGAGTCCGCCGGCTCCTCCTCCGGCACCGGCACGCCCAGCGACGTCACCGCACAGAACTGGGACACCGCCGCCGGTGACGTGCTCGACGAACTCGCCACCCTCAACGACCAGGCGAACGACCGCTATCAGGATCGGGTTCGCCCGGTCGCGATCGGCGTCATCGCCCAGGCCGCCTTCGCCGGCGTCCTCGGCCTGATCGCGCTGCTGCTCTCGCTCTTCCTGTCCGTGCGCATCGGCCGCGCCCTCATCCGAGACCTGCGGCAACTGCGCCTGGAGGCGCACGAGGCGTCCGGCGTCCGGCTGCCCAGCGTGATGCGCCGCCTCTCCGCCGGTGAGCAGGTCGACGTGGAGACCGAGGTCCCGCGCCTGGAGTACGACAAGAACGAGATCGGCGAGGTCGGCCAGGCCCTCAACACCCTGCAGCGCGCCGCCGTCGAGGCCGCCGTCAAGCAGGCCGAACTGCGCGCCGGGGTCTCCGAGGTCTTCGTGAACCTCGCCCGGCGCAGCCAGGTCCTGCTGCACAAGCAGCTCACCCTGCTCGACACCATGGAGCGCCGGACCGAGGACACCGAGGAACTCGCCGACCTCTTCCGGCTCGACCACCTCACCACCCGCATGCGCCGGCACGCCGAGGGCCTGGTGATCCTCTCCGGCGCCGCCCCCTCTCGGCAGTGGCGCAAGCCCGTTCAGCTCATGGACGTCGTACGCGCCGCCGTCGCCGAGGTGGAGGACTACGAGCGCATCGAGGTCCGCCGACTGCCCCGGGTCGCCGTCACCGGCCCCGCCGTCGCGGACCTCACCCATCTCGTCGCCGAACTCCTGGAGAACGCCACGGTGTTCTCCCCGCCGCACACCGCCGTCCAGGTCCTCGGCGAACGCGTCGCCAACGGCTTCACCCTCGAGATAAACGACCGCGGCCTCGGCATGGCCGCCGACGCGCTCCTGGACGCCAACCTCCGGCTCGCCGAGACCCCTGAGTTCGAGCTGTCCGACACCGACCGGCTCGGCCTGTTCGTGGTCAGCCGGCTCGCCCAGCGGCAGAACGTACGCGTCTCCCTCCAGCCCTCCCCGTACGGCGGCACCACCGCGGTCGTCTTCATCCCGGACTCGCTGCTGACGGACGACGTCCCGGACACCAACGGCATCGGTTTCCGCCTCGACCGGGACCGCCCCTCCAAGGAGGCCGATCTGGAGGAGAGCCGCCGCGCCGCGCTCTCCCAGGTGCCCGTGCAACTCCCCGGTCTGCCGCCCGCCCTCCTGGACGGGCCGGTCGAACTGGAGGCCCCCGTCGACCTGGACGCCCTGAACGACTTCCCGGGCGGCCTCGGCGACGAGGACAGCGAACGCGGTGGACTCTTCCGGCCCCGCGGCCCCGCACCGGCGGGTCTCCCCGGCGAACAGCACCATCCGGCCGACCCCGGCACGGACGACCGTCCGGGCGCCCCGGTCCCACTGCCTCGCCGCGGCGCCCCCAAGCTCGTCAGCTCGCACGGACGTCCGGTCACCGAGCAACGGCCCCGGCGCGAGAACGGTGACTCCGCGGACACGGCTCCCGCCCTCCCGAAGCGCACGCGGCGCGCCGCCATCGCGTCGGCGGCACAGGACGCCAGACACGAGACCCAACAGGAAACCGGCCCGCAGACCGGCCCCCAGGCCGGGCCGGAGACCCGGCACGAGGGCCGGCTGGAAACCGGCCCCGAGACCAGACACGAGCGCAGACCGGAAGCCGGACCGAGGGCCGGACACGAGCCCGGTCAGGACGGACACGCGGCACCGACCACCGGCTCGGGCACGGCGCCCCTGCCCCGCCGCGTCCGCCAGGCCAACCTGGCCCCGCAGCTCAAGCAGGCTCAGGAGCAGCGCACCGAGCAGCGGACCGAGCCCACCGAACGGGACGCCGACGAGGTACGCAGCCGTATGGCCTCGCTCCAGCGCGGCTGGCAGCGTGGCCGTCAAGAGAACGCCGATGGCGACAATGGTCCCAGCGGCACAGCACCACAACGAACGACAAAGGGGGACGGTCGATGACCGCACCGAAGGCGACCGACCACGGCGACACCGGCAGGACAGGCGAGCTGAACTGGCTCCTGGACGACCTGGTCGACCGCGTCGCGAGCATCCGCAAGGCCGTCGTGCTCTCCGGCGACGGGCTTGCGACGGGGGCATCGAAGGACCTGACCCGGGAGGACAGCGAGCATCTGGCCGCCGTCGCCTCCGGCTTCCACAGCCTCGCCAAGGGCGTGGGTCGGCACTTCGAGGCGGGCAGCGTCCGGCAGACGGTCGTCGAGCTGGACGACGCCTTCCTGTTCGTGACGGCCGCCGGCGACGGCAGCTGCCTCGCCGTCCTCGCGGACGCCGACTCCGACGTCGGCCAGGTCGCCTACGAGATGACGCTCCTCGTGAAGCGGGTCGGCGTACATCTGGCGGCCGCTCCGCGCACCGATCTGCCTGCGGGCGGGTAGTGGGATGACATGAGCGGAGACGGTCAGGGAAGAAGCCACTGGTTCGACGACGAGGCCGGACCGGTGGTCCGTCCGTACGCCATGACCCGCGGCCGCACCAGCCATGCGGGCCAGCACCGCCTGGACCTGATCGCGGTCGTCGTCACGGAACCCCACGCGGACGACTCGGAAGCCGAGAACCAGACACTGTCCCCGGAGCACGTGGACATCGTCGGCCTGTGCCGGGACGCGCCGCAGTCGGTCGCCGAGCTCGCCTCCGAACTCGATCTGCCCATCGGCGTCGTACGCGTGCTTGTCGGCGACCTCGTCGACGAGGAACTCGTCCACGTCAACCGTCCGGTTCCGCCCGCGGAGCTGCCGGACGAGAGCATCCTGCGTGATGTGATCAACGGGCTCCGGGCTCTGTGACCACCGGTCCGATCGACCGGCCCGCCCAGCCGGGCGGCTCCTCCGCGAGCGCCGCGAGGCGCTCGCGGACCTCGGGCGGGAACGGTACGGCGCGCCCCGCCCCCTGATCGACGTGCAGCATCAGCAGCTCGATCGTGGCGACCGGGTCGGGCTCCGCTCGCGGCCCCTCGACGACGTACATCTCATGTGTCAACCGCGCCTTCTTCCCGGCCGCTCCCAGCACGCGCGTGCGGACGGCGAGTTGGGCACCCTCCGGCACCTCCCGCAGGTAGCGGACGTGTGACTCGGCCGTGTAGAGCGAGCAGCCGGTGCGCTCGCGGTACGCGGCGTCCAGCCCCGTCTGCTCCATCAACTGGTCCGTGGCGAAGCCGAAGACGAGGACGTAGTACGCCTCGCTCAGGTGCCCGTTGTAGTCGATCCACTCGGGGCGCACGGTCTCCTGAAACAGCGGCAGGCTCACTCGGCACCGGTCCCGGGCAGACGGCCGGTGGCGCGCAGGACGTCGATGACGCCCCGGTCCCGTTCGGCGACGAGATCGGCGATCGTACGGCCGTCTGCGGCATCGTCACAGCCGGCCACCACCGCGTCGTAGAGGGCCCTGTCCAGCTCGGGTGCCTCCAGACGGGTCCACGGGGACTTCAGGGACGGCCCGAAGTGGTCGAGCATATGGGCCATCCCGCCCTCGCCGCCCGCGAGGGCGAAGGTGAGCATCGGGCCCATCACCGCCCACCGCAGGCCCGGCCCCTCCGTGATGGACAGGTCGATCTCGCGCACCGTCGCCTCACCGTTGGCCACCATGTGCAGCGCCTCGCGCCACAGCGCCTCCTGGAGGCGGTTGGCGATGAAGCCGGGGACCTCGCGGTCCATGGTGATGACGGACTTGCCCGCCACCTCGTAGAAGCGCGCGGCCCATCGGACCGCTTCGGCGTGTGTGCGTTCGCCGCCCACGACCTCGACGAGCGGTATCAGATACGGCGGATTGAACGGATGCCCGACCACCAGCCGACCGGGTGTGACGGCCCCGGTCTGCATGTCCGTCATCGGGTAGCCGGAGGTCGAGGAGGCGACGACGACGCCGGGCGGCGTGGCCGCGTCGAGCTTCGCCAGCAGCTCACGCTTGAGGCCGAGCTTCTCGGGGGCGCTCTCCTGCACGAACTGCGCCTCGGCGACCGCCTCTTCGAGGCTGTCGGTCGCGGTGAGCCGGTCGGCACTCGCGCCCGGGGCAAGCCCCAGCTGCTCCAGCGCGGGCCACGCCGCCTCGACCAGCCGGCGCAGCCGGGCCTCGGCGTCGGGGGCCGGGTCCCAGGCCGTGACGTCGTAGCCACGGGCGAGGAAGTGGGCGACCCAGCCACCGCCGATGACTCCGGCGCCGACACAGGCGACGCGGCGCACGTCCTCGGGCGCGGTGGCGGGGGTGTACGACTCCGTCTCCGTCAACTTGGGCTCCTTCTGGGCTTCTTGATCGGGCCGTGGCTTCTTGGCAGGCGGGAGGGGGATCAGCTGCCGTGTCGTGGCGCGGGGTTCAGCCGCGTGGCTTGAGGCCGAGCTTGAGGCGTGCCTCGTCGGGTGTGGCGACGCGGGCGCCCATCGCCTCGACGATCGTCACGGCGCGCTCCACGAGTTGGGCGTTGGTCGCCTTGACGCCCTTGCCCAGATAGAGGTTGTCCTCCAGACCGACGCGCACATGTCCGCCGAGCAGGATCGACTGCGCCACCCACGGCATCTGCATCCGGCCCAGCGCGAAGCTGGCCCACTGCGCGCCCTCCGGCAGCATGTTCACCATCGACTGCAGCACACCGGGATCCGCGGGCGCGCCCCACGGGATGCCCATGCACAGCTGGAACACGGTCGGGTCGTCGAGCAGCCCCTCGGCGAGCAACTGCCTGGCGAACCACAGGTGACCGGTGTCGAAGATCTCCAACTCCGGCCGCACCCCCAGTTCCTGGATGCGCCGGGCGCCGGTGCGCAGCATGTCGGGCGTCGAGACATAGAGGTTGGAGCCGTCGCCGAAGTTGAGGGAACCGCAGTCGAGGGTGCAGATGTCGGGCAGCAACTCCTCGACATGCGGCAGCCGTTCGAGACCGCCCACGAGATCGGTGCCGGGCAGCTGCTTCAGCGGCTCCTCGGGGTCGATCACCAGGTCGCCGCCCATACCGGCGGTGAGGTTGATGACGACGTCCGTGCCGGTCTCCTTGATGCGCTCGACGACCTCGCGATACAGCCGCGGGTCGCGGGAGGGCGCGCCGGTCTCCGGGTCGCGGACATGGATGTGCACGGCGGCGGCACCGGCCTCGGCGGCCTGCACGGCGGACGTGGCGATCTGTTCCGGGGTGACGGGGACGTGCGGGCTCTTGCGCACGGTGTCACCGGCGCCGGTGAGGGCGCAGGTGATGATGACGTCCTGGTTCATGGTCGCGCTGGTTCCTCTCTCGACGAACAGAGCATTATTCATAATGTGAGCAGCCGTCGCGGAATACGAACATGCGCTGCCGTGAGGTGGTACGTCAAGAGCACCTGCTCTCAGCCGCCGTCCGCCCCTCGGCTCCTCGGCCGCCCTTCGCTCTACGCTTGCGCAGCCGCCGCGATCTCCTCCGCCGCCGCCCGCGCCAGCGCCCCCAGGTCCGCGAACCGCTCCTCGGTCACCCGGTCCTGCGGCCCCCAGATGCTGAGCACGGCGAACGGCCGTCCGCGACGTCCCATCACCGGCGCCGACACCCCGTAAAGATTCCGCTCCATCTCACCCGCGCAGACGCTGTATCCGCGCTCTCGCGTCCGAGCGCACTCCTCCCACAACCGTCCCCGGTCGGTGACGGTCGTGTCGGTGAACGCGGTCAGCGGCTCGCTGAGCAGCGACTCGGCCTCCTCCTTCGGCAGCCAGGCCAGCAGCGCCTTGCCCGTGGACGTGGCATGCAGCGGCACCTGACGCCCCAGCCACTTGGCGCTGAGGACCACCGGTGGGGTCACTTCGTCGATGTACGTCAGCCCCAGCTGCTGCACCACGGCGAGGTTGGCCGTCTCGCCGGTCTGCTCGCTGACCCGGCGCAAGGTGCCGTGCGCCCGGCGGATCAGCCCGTCGAAGCCTGCCGCCGATGCCATCCGGGCGACCGTGAAACCGATGGTGTAGCGATTGCCGGCGGGGTCGCGCTCCACCAGGCCGTACTGCTCCAGCGTGGACAGCAGCCGCCATGCCGTGGCCCGGTTGAGCCCGCACTGTGCCGCCAGGTTCGAGGCCGTGTCGCCGCCCGGTGCGCTGTCGGCGGTCGCCTGGAGCAGCGCGATCGCCCGCTCCAGGGACTGGACCTTGCCCGACGATCCACTCGGCTCGGCGGGCGAGGCGGACTCGCTGTCGCCGGGGGGCCCTGGGGAGTTCGGCATGCGCATCTTCCTGGGCTCCTTGACGGATCGCGGTATCGGCCCCTTGGCCTACGGGACTGCCGCTCCCCATCTTCGCACTATCCGTGCACCGATCGCATCATGCGAACAGCGATCACCACCGCCTTCAACGAGAGGCGCTGCCCGGTGTGGACAGGGCACCGGCGCAGCCCTCCCGATATGATCTGACCGATCGTCGACGACCCTCGGCAGCTCGTCCGCAACCGAGCTGCCGATAGGGTTCCGAGCAGCGCGATCGGGGAGACGGACGTGACGACGGGCTGGCAGTTCTGGGTCGACCGAGGCGGCACCTTCACGGACATCGTCGCGCGACGCCCCGACGGCCGGCTCCTCACCCACAAGCTCCTGTCCGACAACCCCGCGCGCTATGCCGACGCGGCCGTCGCCGGCGTACGTGAACTGCTGGACGGCTCTCATGCCCCTGTCGAGGCCGTCCGGATGGGGACGACCGTCGCCACCAACGCCCTCCTGGAACGCAAGGGCGAGCGCACCCTCCTGGTGATCACCCGCGGCTTCCGCGACGCCCTGCGCATCGCCTACCAGAACCGCCCCCGCATCTTCGCCCGCCGCATCGAACTCCCCGAGCTGCTCTACGAGCGGGTCATCGAGGTCGACGAGCGCATCGCCGCCGACGGCACCGTCCTGCGCGCTCCCGACCTGGACGCCCTCGCCGGGCCCCTCCAGGAGGCGTACGACGACGGGATCCGGGCCATGGCCGTGGTCTGCATGCACAGCCACCTCCACCCCGCCCACGAACAGGCCGTCGGTGAACTGGCCGGCCGTATCGGCTTCCCGCAGATCTCGCTGTCCAGCGAGGTCAGCCCGCTGATGAAACTCGTCCCGCGCGGGGACACCGCCGTCGTCGACGCCTACCTGTCGCCCGTCCTGCGCCGCTACGTCCAGCATGTCGCCGACGAACTCGAAGGCGTGCGGCTGATGTTCATGCAGTCCAACGGCGGGCTCGCGGAAGCCGGGCAGTTCCGCGGCAAGGACGCCATCCTGTCCGGGCCCGCCGGCGGCATCGTCGGCATGGCCCGTATGTCGCAACTGGCCGGCTTCGACCGGGTCATCGGCTTCGACATGGGCGGGACCTCCACGGACGTCTCGCACTTCGCGGGCGACTACGAACGCGTCTTCACCACGCAGATCGCCGGAGTCCGGCTGCGCGCCCCCATGCTGGACATCCACACCGTCGCGGCCGGCGGCGGCTCGGTCCTTCACTTCGACGGCTCCCGCTACCGCGTAGGGCCGGACTCGGCGGGCGCGGACCCGGGGCCCGCCTGCTACCGGGGCGGCGGTCCGCTTGCCGTCACCGACGCCAACGTCATGCTCGGCCGCATCCAACCCGCCCATTTCCCCAAGGTGTTCGGCCCCGACGGCGACCAGCCCCTCGACGACGCGCTCGTCCGCGGCCGGTTCGCCGCTCTCGCCCGGGAGATCCGGCAGCAGACCGGTGATGACCGCACACCGGAGCAGGTCGCCGAGGGCTACCTGCAGATCGCCGTCGCCAACATCGCCAACGCGGTCAAGCGGATCTCCGTCCAGAAGGGGCACGACGTCACCCGCTACGCCCTCACCACCTTCGGTGGCGCGGGAGGTCAGCACGCGTGCATGGTCGCCGACTCGCTCGGCATCCGCACCGTCCTCGTGCCGCCCATGGCCGGCGTGCTCTCCGCACTCGGCATCGGCCTCGCCGACACCACCGCCATGCGCGAGCAGTCCGTCGAAGCACCCCTGGAGCCAGCCTCGATGCCCGCCGTCCTCAAGACCGCCGACGACCTGGAGGGCGCCGCCCGCGCCGAACTCCTCGCCGAGGACATCCCCGAGGACCGCATCCGGATCACCCGCCGCGCCCAGCTCCGCTACGACGGCACCGACACCACCCTCACCGTCGAGCTCACCGAGCCCGCCACCATGCAGCACGCCTTCGAAGAACGTCATCGCGCCACGTACTCCTTCACGCTCGACCGTCCGGTCGTCGTCGAAGCCCTCTCCGTAGAAGCCACCGGCATCACCGAACCCCCCGATCTCTCCGCTCTCGCTCCGTTCGCAGCCGCCCCTGACGGCCGCTCCGCCAAGCCGGGCACCGTCCGCCTCCACGCGGGCGGCGCCTGGCGCGACGTACCCCTCCACCGCCGCGAGAACCTGCCCCCCGGCGAAACCGTCACCGGCCCCGCGATCATCACGGAGGCCAGTGCGACGACCGTCGTCGACGACGGCTGGCGGGCCGCGACGACCGACGACGGGCATCTGGTCATGGAACGCGCGGTGATTACGCAGAGTTCCGATCTCGACACAAAAGCTGACCCCGTTCTGCTTGAGGTCTTCAACAACCTCTTCATGTCGATCGCCGAACAGATGGGCGCCCGGCTGGAGTCCACCGCCCAGTCCGTCAACATCAAGGAGCGCCTGGACTTCTCCTGCGCCCTCTTCGACCCGGACGGAAACCTGGTGGCCAACGCCCCCCATATCCCCGTCCACCTGGGCTCGATGGGCACCAGCGTCAAGGAGGTCATCCAGCGGCGCGGCTCCGGGATGCGCCCCGGCGACACCTACGCCGTCAACGACCCGTACCACGGCGGCACCCACCTCCCCGACGTCACCGTGATCACCCCGGTCTTCGACACCGAGAACACCGAGAACACTCAGGCCACCGCGGACACGGAGAGCAACCGGATCCTCTTCTACGTCGCCTCCCGCGGCCACCACGCCGAGATCGGCGGCATCGCGCCCGGCTCCATGCCCGCCAACAGCCGCACCATCGACGAGGAGGGAATCCTCTTCGACAACTGGCTGCTCGCCGAGAACGGACGCTTCCGCGAGGCGGAGACCCTCCGCCTCCTCACCGAGGCGCCCTATCCCTCCCGCAACCCGAAGACCAACCTCGCCGACCTGCGCGCCCAGATCGCGGCCAACCAGAAGGGCGTCGATGAAGTCGCCCGCATGATCGAGAACTTCGGCCTCGATGTCGTCCAGGCGTACATGAAGCACGTCCAGGACAACGCGGAGGAGGCCGTACGACGGGTCATCGACGCGCTGGACGACGGCGAGTACGCCTACGAGACCGACTCGGGGGCCGTCATCAGGGTCAGCGTGCGCGTCGACCGTACAAACCGGTCCGCGACCGTCGACTTCACCGGAACCTCCCCCCAGCTTGACTCCAACTTCAACGCACCCTTCGCCGTCGTCAACGCGGCCGTCCTGTATGTCTTCCGCACTCTGGTCGCCGACGACATCCCCCTCAACGACGGCTGCCTGCGCCCCCTCGACATCGTGGTGCCGTCCGGCTCGATGCTCGCCCCCGAGCCGCCCGCCGCAGTGGTCGCCGGCAATGTGGAGACCTCGCAGGCGATCACCGGCGCGCTGTATGCCGCACTCGGCGTCCAGGCCGAAGGCTCCGGCACCATGAACAACGTGACCTTCGGCAACGAGCGGCACCAGTACTACGAGACCGTCGCCTCCGGATCCGGCGCGGGCGACGGCTTCCCCGGGGCGGCCGTCGTGCAGACCCACATGACCAACTCGCGGCTCACCGACCCGGAAGTCCTGGAATGGCGACTGCCCGTCCAGATCGAGGAGTTCGCCGTCCGGCGTGACAGCGGCGGCGCCGGACGCTGGCGCGGCGGCGACGGAGCGGTGCGCCGGATCCGGTTCCACGAGCCGATGACCGTCTCCACGCTCTCCCAGCACCGCAGGGTCCCGCCGTACGGCATGGCGGGCGGCGAACCGGGCGCGCTGGGCGCCAACCGTGTCGAGCGCGCGGACGGTACGGTCAGCGCACTGGGCGCAAGCGATGCGACGGACGTCGTCCCGGGCGACGTACTCGTCGTCGAAACCCCAGGCGGCGGAGGCTACGGACCGCCGTCCCCCGACCCCCATCAAGCAGGAGAAGAGATCGATGATCTTCGGGCGTTCTGAGCGCGGCAAGCCCCCGGTCGAGCCCGTCACGCTCAAGATCCTGGTGGCCGGCGGCTTCGGCGTGGGCAAGACCACCCTCGTCGGTGCGGTCAGCGAGATCAGGCCACTGCGCACCGAGGAACTGCTCACAGAGGTGGGACGCCCGGTCGACGACACGAGCGGCGTGGAGGGCAAGCACACCACGACCGTCGCGATGGACTTCGGGCGCATCACCTTGCGCGAGGACCTGGTGCTGTATCTCTTCGGCACGCCCGGTCAGGAGCGGTTCTGGTTCATGTGGGACGAGCTTTCCGAGGGCTCGCTGGGTGCGGTCGTCCTGGCCGACACCCGGCGCCTGGAGGACTCCTTCGCCGCTGTCGACTACTTCGAACGGCGCTCCATACCCTTCGTCGTCGGCGTCAACTGCTTCGAGGGAGCCGCCCGTTACCCGGAGGACGACGTACGCCAGGCACTCGACCTCGACGACCACGTCCCCCTCGTGTTGTGCGACGCCCGCGACCGGGAGTCCGTCAAGGAGGTCCTCATCGGCGTGGTCCAGCACGCCATGGCGTACGCGGCGGAGCGCCGCCAGACGGTCACCACCTGACGCACACGCACGGCCCGCACCCCCACCGACCGGGGTACGGGCCGCAGTTCGCGGACCTGCACGCGCGCGTGCCTAGCTCTCGCCGTCCTCCAGCCAGCCGAAGCTCTTCTCCACGGCCTTGCGCCAGTTGTGGTACTCGCGGTCCCGCACCGACGCCTCCATGGCCGGCGTCCACTCGACGTCCCGCTGCCAGTGCGACTTGAGTTCGTCGAGGTCGTTCCACACCCCGGTGGCCAGCCCGGCCGCGTACGCGGCGCCCAGGCAGGTCGTCTCGGAGACCTTGGGCCGGATCACGGGCACTCCGAGGACATCCGCCTGGTGCTGCATCAGCAGGTTGTTCTTGGTCATGCCGCCGTCCACCTTCAGGGTCGTGATGTGCACCCCCGAGTCCTGGAACATGGCGTCCACGACTTCCCGCGTCTGCCAGCTCGTCGCCTCCAGCACCGCGCGCGCGAGGTGTGCCTTCGTGACGTACCGGGTGAGCCCGGTGACGACTCCGCGCGCGTCGGAACGCCAGTAGGGCGCGAACAGGCCGGAGAACGCGGGCACGATGTACGCGCCCCCGTTGTCGTCGACGCTCGCCGCCAGGGGCTCGATCTCGTCGGCGGTACGGATGATGCCGAGTTGGTCGCGGAACCACTGCACGAGCGCGCCCGTTATCGCAATGGACCCCTCCAGGCAGTAGACGGGCGCCTCACTGCCGATCTTGTAGCCCATCGTCGTCAGCAGTCCGCTCTTCGACGGCACCGGCCGGTTGCCGGTGTTGAGCAGCAGGAAGCTGCCGGTGCCATAGGTGTTCTTCGCGGTGCCGACGTCATAGCAGGCCTGGCCGAACACCGCTGCCTGCTGGTCGCCCAGCGCCGAGGCGACGGGGACGCCGGAGAGCTGCCCGACGGCGGTTCCGTACACCTCGGCGGACGACTTGATCTCGGGCAGCACGGCCTCGGGCACGTTCATCGCGGAAAGGATCGACGGGTCCCACTGGAGGGTTTCGAGGTTCATCAGCATCGTGCGTCCGGCGTTGGTGACGTCGGTGACGTGATGTCCTCCGTCGGTGCCGCCGGTGAGGTTCCAGATGAGCCAGGAGTCGATGGTGCCGAAGGCGATCTCGCCGTGTTCCGCACGCGCGCGCAGCCCCGGCACGTGGTCCAGCAGCCAGGCCGCCTTGGGCCCGGAGAAGTAGCTGGCCAGCGGCAGCCCGGTCTGTTCGCGGAAACGGTCCTGCCCGTCCGATCCGCCGAGTTGGTTGCACAGGGCGGCGGTGCGTGTGTCCTGCCAGACGATGGCGTTGTGCACGGGCTTGCCCGTCGCCCGGTCCCACAGGACCGTGGTCTCCCGCTGGTTGGTGATGCCGAGCGCGCTGAGTTGGTCGGCACGCAGCCCGGCCTTGGCGATCGCGCCGGCGACCACCGCCTGCACCTTGGACCAGATCTCGGTGGCGTCGTGCTCCACCCAGCCGGGCTTGGGGAAGATCTGGCGATGCTCACGCTGGTCGACGGCGACGATCGCGCCGTCCTGGTTGAAGATGATGCAGCGGCTCGAGGTGGTGCCCTGGTCGATTGCGGCGACGAACTTGTCCGTCATGACGTCCCCTTCGTCGGATCCTTCAGAACGCTGCGTTGAAGATCACCCCGGACAGCGCCCCGCCGATCAGCGGACCCACTACCGGAATCCATGCGTAACCCCAGTCCGAGGTGCCCTTGTTGGGGATCGGGAGCAGCGCGTGGGCGATGCGCGGGCCCAGGTCACGGGCCGGGTTGATGGCGTACCCGGTGGGACCGCCGAGCGACAGACCGATGCCGACCACCAGGAACGAGACGATCAGAATCGCGGTACCGGACTCGCCGAGCCCCTTGGTGAGGCCGAACGCCAGGATGGGCAGCACCAGACCGACGGTCGCGATGATCTCGGTGATGAGGTTGGCGACGGGATTGCGGATCGCGGGCGCCGTGGAGAAGATCCCGAGCGTCGGCTGCGCCTTGTCCTCCTCTGCGTTGGCCTGGAACTGCGCGAAATAGACGAGCCAGCACAGGATCGCGCCGAGGAAGGCACCCACCATCTGCCCGGCGACGTAGAGGTGGACCTTGTCCCACTCCCCGGTGTCGATGGCGATCCCGAGGGTCACGGCGGGATTGAGGTGCCCACCGGACAGCGGTGCGGCGGTGTACGCCCCGGCCAGCACGCCGAAGCCCCAGCCGAAGGCGATGACGACCCAGCCGGCGTCCTTGGCCTTGGAGTAGTTCAGTACGACAGCGGCGACCACTCCGGCGCCGAAGAGAATGAGGATCGCGGTACCGATGACTTCGCCAACGAATATGTCTCCGTCGCTCATGGCGGCTCCTAGGCCCTGGCCCGGGACGATCGGCCCCGGTCCTCCGTGCAGGGTGCGGTTCCCTTGGCGAACAGCCGGAGGCGGGGACAGTCCCGCGCCCCGCCCGGCGTCCGTGACGAGCGTGCCGTAGCAGCCGAATCGCCCGTGGGGAGTGGCCCTTGACTCAGGCGGGGCCCGCGCGGCGCAGTGCCTGGTTACGCCGAGAATGTACGGCGATGTCGACTGACACCGGGAAGTTTTCACCGGCACTCAGAGAGCGTCAAGGTCGTCGACGGCAACGGTTGAGAGGCACCGTGAGAAGTGCGACCGGAGTCGACGTGCCCCTCAGCCCCTCCCCGGCTCCACCACCGCGCACTCCGCCGGAGCGGGCCCGGCCCCCGATCCGCGGCGGATCTCGTGTCCGGGCAGACCCGCGCGGCCGAGCACCCAACTCGCCCCGGACAACGATTTCGCGGCCTTCTTGAGCGGCGCCAGGCATGCGGACGCCTGCCGGTGGTCCGCGACGCTGCCCGGCATGCACAGGACCGTGGCCAGGGATAACGTGACGGCTCGCCCGCCCGCGGACCAGGGCGCGTCCAGCACGGAGACGGCCAGCGGATCCAGCCCCTCCGGATCGGCGAGCACCAGGAAGTCGTCCCCGCCGATATGGCCCACCCGGGTGCTCTCGGACGCGGCGTGCTGCAGAGCCCGGCCCACCGACCGGATCAGTTCGTCGCCCGCCGCGAATCCCGCCCCGTCGTTCACCTGTTTGAAGTGGTCGACATCCAGCCAACTCAGCGCGAAGATCCGCCCGTCCGCGATCCGCCGGTCCACCTCACCGGTGATCGCATCCGAACCGGGCAGCCGCGTCAGCGGATTGAGCGACGCCGCTTCCTCGACCCGGGTCTCGGCCAGCGCCCGCACCAGGTCCGCCAGGCGTACGACGCCCACGCACCGGCCGTAGCGGTCGACGACGGCGACATCGTCCGACGTCCGGTCGCTGCCGCCGACCGCGACCACGTCAAGGACCTCCCAGGCGGTCGCGTCGACGCCCACCGTCCGTGGCGGGTCGCCCAGTTTGGCCGCGGGCCGGTCGGCGTACAGGGCATGGCCGTAGCGCCCCGACATGGACAGCAGGAAGCGGGACCGGTGCAGCGAGCGGACCGGCACTCCGTCGCGGTCCACGAGCAGCACCCCGGACACGTCCGGCGATCCCGTCAGCAGCGCCCGCACCTGGCCGGCGGACGCGGTGGCGGGCAACAGCGCGGCGGGCCGTACGAACTCCCGGACCGACGGGCCCGACGGCGGTGTCACCATGGCGCCGGGGGAGCGGGGCGGAACGTATACATCCGCGGCCGGCAGCCGGGCCGGCGGCGCGAACAGCTCGCCCTGTGCCAGCTGCGCACCCGCCGACAGCGCCGCCGCACACTGCAGTTCGGTCTCGACGCCTTCCACCGACAGCAGCGCGCCCAGCTGCTCGCACAAGGTCCGCATCGCCCGCACCGCCGCCGGCCGGGCCAGCAGTGACGCATCGAGCTTCACCAGGTCAGGCGCGAGATCGGTGAGCAGCCGCAGCGGTACGTCCCCGTCCCCGACGCCGTCCGCACTGATGCGGAAACCCTGGCTCCGCAGCGAGCCCACCGCCTCCAGCAGCGCCCGCTGCGGCACATGTGTGTACGGCGGGACCACATCGATGGTCACCTCCCACGGCAGCCTCCCGGCCTCACGCACGGCGGCATGCAGCGGGGTGAGGCCGCCGAGATCGGCGAGGGTGCCCGCGAACACGTTGACGTGCAGCGGCAGCATCGTCTCCCTGCGCGCCGCCGCGCGAACCGCCAACACGGCCACCCTGCCGTCGAGTTCGGGATCGCGGCGGGCCTCGGCCAGGATGTCGCCGGCCTCCGGGCGGGCGAGTATCTCCAGGCCCGCGACTCCGCCGGTGGTCAGATTGACCACCGGTTGGAAGGCGAAGCGGAGAGTATCCGTCCAGGTGTGCACGGGAGCATGATGGCGCCCCCAGCGCACCTCCGAGCCCAGTTCATGAGACATTCACGCAGCATTCCGGACCGATGACGCAGCGTGTGCAACGTCTGCCGCTTTCGGACATATGACGGGTGTGCCGTCGTTGTCCGGCGGAGGTCCGTGGGAGTACGACGGCGGGGTCGCGTTCGTACGGCCGTACCGTCGCGTGTGCCGCACGGTCGGGTCCCTCACCGCACCGCGATCACTGCCGAACCATGGCCGAAAAGGCCCTGGTTCGCAGTGATCCCCACCTGTGCCCCGGCGACCTGCCGGACACCGGCGTCCCCTCGCAACTGCCAGGTCAACTCGCAGACTTGGGCGATCGCCTGAGCCGGGACCGCCTCCCCGAAGGAGGCCAGACCACCACTGGCGTTCACGGGTATGCGCCCGCCGAGCGCCGTCACGCCCTCCCGTAGCAGCTTCACGGCCTCGCCCTCGCCGCACAGCCCAAGATCCTCGTACCACTGCAACTCCAGGGCGGTGGAGAGGTCGTAGACCTCGGCGAGGGAGAGATCCTCAGGTCCGATGCCGGCCTCCTCGTAGGCGGCGCGCGCGATCGACGCGCGGAACGTCTCCGCGGCGGGCTCCACTGTGGCCGCCGAGTCGGTCGCGATGTCCGGCAGATCCAGCACCGTGTTCGGGTAGCGCGGCGTGACCGTGGACACCGCCCGGATCCGCACCGGATCCTTCACCCCGTGGCAGCGCGCGAACTCCATGCTGCACAGCACCAGAGCTGCCCCGCCGTCCGAGGTGGCGCAGATGTCCAGCAGTCGCAGCGGATCGGCGACGACAGCCGAAGCCGCGACCTCCTCCGCGGTCACCGGCTTGCGGTAGCGCGCGTTCGGATTGAGCGCCCCCTGTGCCGCGTTCTTCACCTTGACCTGTGCGAAGTCTTCCAGTGTGTCCCCGTGCACTGCCATCCGGCGGCGTGCGTACAGCCCGAAGTACGTCGGATTCGTCGCGCCGAGGGCCCGGAAGCGCAGCCAGTCGGGGTCGTCCGGCCGGTCGCCGCCGGCGGGTCGGAAGAACCCCTTGGGGGCGGCATCGGCGCCCACGACGAGCACCACGTCCGCGAGCCCGGAAAGGATCTGCGCCCGCGCGGTGTTGACGGCCTGGGCCCCGGAAGCGCACGCCGCGTACACGCTCGCGACCCGGGCTCCCTGCCAGCCCAGCGCCTTCGCGAACGTAGCCCCCGCCACATACCCCGGATAGCCGCCACGCACCGTGTCCGCGCCGACGATCGAATCGACCCGCCGCCACTCCAGCCCCGCGTCGGCGAGCGCCGCGCGGGCGGCCGCCGTCCCGTACTCGACGAAGCTGCGCCCCCACTTGCCCCAGGGGTGCATGCCCGCACCGAGCACCGCCACCTCTCCCGTCATACCGCCTCCCCCGTCGGCCGCCACTGCCAGGTCGTCCAGACCGTCTCCGCGTCCTCATGGAGCACGCCCCGGACCACCTCCACCTCCATGCCCACCGCCAGATCGGCGACGGTGACCCCGGGAACCGCCTGTCCCAGCACCACTATCCGCTCGCGCTCCAGCTCCACAGCGATCAACGCGTACGGCTCCCATGGAAGTTCCGGATCGGTCACATAGGGTGACGGAGGCCGGTATCGGCTGTCCGTGTACGACCAGACACGCCCGCGCCGCGACAGCGGGACCTCGTCCAGATCGCCGCCCGGACAGCCGGGGTTGCGGCAATACGAGTCCTCGCGGGGGAAGAAGACCGAGGCGCAGGCCGCGCAGCGCGTGCCGAGAAGTGTGAAGTCGTCCCCGTCGCCGGTGAACCATCGCTCGACCACAGGTGTGTGTGTACGTGACAAGAACCCTCCCCGGCAGGTGATCTGACGGAACGTCAGAAGTGTGCCATGGGCAACCTGAAATGAGCAGGGCGCATTCAGAGAACCAAACGGGTCCTTGCGGCGTCGTCGTATCGGGAGAGGCGGCCGGGGCCCACGGGGGTGGCTCCGGCCGCCTCTTCGTGTGGCGCCACACGAACGCGTGCCGACTGCATCCGATCGCTTCCCCGGCGGAACACACTCCTGATAGATGCAGGAGACATGACACGATTCCCCGCCGCGCTACGCGGTCTGGTCACCGCGATCGCCGCCCTGCTCGCCCTGACCGCCGGCTCCGCCACCGCCCGGGCGGCAACAGCGCCGAAGGCACCCAGGGACTTCGTCGCCCTGAGAGTGGTCGACCCCACGATCATTCAGGAGATGCGCTATCTCACCCCGCACAACTTCGTCGGCGAACCCATCGACGGCTACGAGCAGCCCGTGTGCATCCTCACCCGGCCCGCCGCCGACGCCCTCCACCGGGCGCAAATCGCGCTGCTGCCCCAGGGGTACAGCCTCAAGGTGTACGACTGCTACCGGCCACAGCGCGCCGTGGACCACTTCGTCCGCTGGGCCGAAGACCTCGACGACCAGGCCATGAAGGGCGAGTTCTACCCGAACGTCGACAAGACACGACTGTTCGCGGACGGTTACATCGCGGAGAAATCCGGCCACAGCCGTGGCTCGACCGTCGACCTCACCCTCGTGCGCCTCCCGGCGAAGCCGACCCGGCCCTACCGGCCCGGAGAGCCCCTGGTGCCCTGCTACGCACCCCAGGACGAGCGCTTCCCCGACAACTCCGTCGACATGGGCACCGGGTTCGACTGCTTCGACACCCTCGCCCACACCCTCGACCCGCGCATCCAGGGCGAACAGCGCGCCAACCGGTTGCTCCTCAAGGGCACTCTGGAGAGCCTCGGTTTCGTGAATCTCGCCGAAGAGTGGTGGCACTTCACCTACAAGCCCGAGCCGTACCCGGACACCTACTTCGACTTCCCCGTGTCCCGGAAATCCCTCGCCGGCAAGCCCTGAGCAGCCCCCGGAAGACGTCCTCACCGTGATCGGATACAGTCCGCCGCGTGTCCGAAAATCAAACCTCCGTCCCCAACTCCGCGCCCGGCTCCCACTGTTCGAGCTGTGGCACGCCCTACGGAGGGGGCGTCTCCGGCTGGCCCCGCACATGTCCGGCCTGCGGGACCGTGGCCTACCGCAATCCGCTGCCGGTCGCCGTTGCCCTGCAACCCGTGTACGACACGAGGGGCACCGCCCTGGTCGTCATCACCCGGACCGTGGCCCCCGCGCGCGGGGGCATCGCGTTGCCCGGCGGGTACGTCGACGACCGGGAGGACTGGCGGCAGGCCGTCGTGCGCGAGCTCAAAGAGGAGACGGGCATCGACGCGGCCGGCCGCGACGTGCGGCTCGTCGACGCGATGAGCTCCCCCGACGGGCACCTGCTGCTCTTCGGTCTGCTGCCGGAACGTCCGGCCGGAGTCCTTCCGGCGTCCACCGCCACGGACGAGACGGAGGGCTGGCACCTCCTGCGCAGGCCGGAGGAGCTGGCCTTCCCGCTGCACACGGTGGCTGTACGGGCGTGGTTCGAGGGCCGCTACATCTGAGATCGGCCCTCGCCGAGCCCTCGTACGCGCACCGGATGAGGCGGCGCGTCCCCGCCGCCCTCACGGTCCCGCTCGACGATCAGCTCCTCGCCCTCCCACCGGGTGACGTACCGCTCGATCCCCGGCTCGTCCCACCCGTCACCCGGGTCCGGCACGACGAGCCCGCCTCCGGTCCGGCCGCGGGCAGGCGCCCATACCTCCAGTTCCAGCTCGCCGTCGTCCCCGCGCACGGGGACGACCGCACCCGCGCGCGCGAGAACGGGAATCCGCGACAGGGGCGCGTCGACCAGCACCTGCGCCGGCCCGTCGTACGCCTGCTCCGTCGCCGTGTCGTACCAGCGGCCCCGCGGCAGCTGCACGGTGCGCCGGTCCGCGCCCGGACCGAGCACCGGGGCCACCAGCAGACTGTCGCCCAGCAGAAACGCGTCCTCACAGTTCCGCAGCGCGCGGTCCTCCGGCGCGCCCCACCACAGCGGCCGTACATAGGGCGCTCCCGTACGGCGGGCCAGATGCGCCAGCGTGACGAAGTACGGGAGCAGCCGACGGCGTTCGACGAGCGCCACGCGCGCGTGCTCCAGCACCTCCGGCCCGAATTCCCATGGCTCCCTGCGGCCGGCCCGCAGGCTCGCGTGCGTCCGGAACAGTGGCAGGTGCGCGCCCAGCTGGAACCACCGCAGATACAGCTCGGGCGACGGACTCCCGTCGAAGCCGCCCACGTCCGGCCCCGAGTACGGCACCCCGCACAGTCCCAGCCCCATGACCAGCGCCAGTGACGCCCGCAACCCCGGCCAGCCCGTCGCCACATCGCCGGACCACGTCCCCCCGTAGCGCTGCATGCCCGCCCATCCCGAACGGGAGAACAGGAAGGGCCGCTCCTTGGGTGCCAGCGCCCGCAGGCCCTCGTACGCGGCTTGGGCCATGCACAGCGCGTAGACGTTGTGCGCCTCGCGATGGTCGCCGCCGCGTCCGTCGAGGTCGTGCCTGGCCGAGCGCGGCAGCGTCGACTCCCCGAAGGCGGTGAACGAGACGGGTTCGTTCATGTCGTGCCAGAACCCGGTGAACCCCTGTGCCAGCCGCTCCTCGTAGAGCCGACCCCACCAGGCACGCACGCGCGCGTGCGTGAAGTCCGGGTAGACAGCCTCACCGGGCCAGGCGACTCCCCGCACGAGTCCGCCCGAGGCGTCCCGCACGAAGGCCCCCTCGTCCGTACCGCTGTCGTACACCGTGTTGCCCGGTGCGGCCTTCACCGCCGGGTCGACGATCGACACCAGCCGGACTCCGTCCCGCCGCAGGTCCTCGGCGAGCTGAGGCAGCTTGGGGAAGTGCTCGTGGTCGACGGTGAACACCTGGTGGGCGTCGTAGTGGTCGATGTCCAGATGGACCGCGTCCAGCGGCAGGCCGCGCTCCTGGTACCCCGCGACGATCCGTCGGACCTCCTGCTCGCTGCCGAAGCCCCACCGCGCGTGCTGATGGCCCAGCGCCCACGCGGGCGGCAGCGCGGGTGCCCCGGTGAGCGACGCCCAGGCGAGCAGCACGCGCGCGGGAGTGCCCACTATGACCCAGCAGCGCAACGGACCTCCGTCCATGCGCAGTTCGCACCCCCCCGACCGGTCGTGGCCGGAGCCGGCACCCTCCTCACCCTCCCGCAGCGTGAGCGTGCCGTCCCAGGAGGTGTCGTGGAACACCAGATGGGTGGCAGCGTCGGCCACGACCAGTTGGACCGGCATCGTGATGTACAGCGGGTCGTCACCGGGACCGAAGGGGCGTCCGGGGTCGGTGTTCCACAGCCGGTATGTGCCGTCCCGCAGCCGAGGCCCGGACGCTCTCCCGCCGAGCCCGAAGAAGCGCGCGTCGGCGGCCACCTCCGACCGCTGCATCCAGCGTGCCGCGCCTCCGCCCACCGGCTCCCACCAGCGGGGCGGCAGAGCGCGACGGAGGGTCACCCCACCGGGCGTACGCACTTCCACGGCGCCGTGCCGGGAGACGACGACCGTCACCCGCTCCGCCACGACCCGCCAGCCGCCGTCCTTGTCCGGTTCCAGCACTGCCCGGGGGTCCGGCTCCGGACAGTGGCCCGCGAGGGCGTACGAGGGCTCGGGAGCGGCCCCGTCCCAGCCCCAGAAGACGGCGCCGTTCACGGCGACGGTGATCCGCAGCTCCGATCTGCTGAAGCGGACCAGGCCGCCCCCGGGGCCGGGCTCCACGTGCTGCACGACACCCGGTACCCGGGCACGCTCGGCACCCCGCGCCGGGAGCCCGGCCGCATCGGCTCGCCTGCGGCGCCATGCCGCCTGCACGGTACGCAACCTCTGAGCAGCTCCCGCAGAGCCGACTGCCTTCACCGAACGCACCAGGCCACGACCGTTCATGCTGCTCACCCTGCCATTGACGGCGCCACACACGCGTGTCGTTCAGCTGCCGTTCACCCGTGGCTGGACCACATCTTCACGACGCGGACTATGTGGGGCGCGCCCTGGTGCAGAAGTCGATCACATGGCATCGTCCGTGTCAGCCGCGTCACGCGCACACCCCAGCCCGTGCGCGGGAGACGCACACGACGCGCACAGTCCGGGAGCCGCCCATGTCGACCGTGAACCCCCAGCCGCTGTGGCAACCAGATCCGGAACGTATCGCCCAGGCACAGGTGACCAAGTTCCAGTCCTGGGCGGCCGAACACCACGGCGCCCCGTCCGAGGGCGGCTACGCGGCGCTTCACCGGTGGTCCGTCGACGAACTGGACACCTTCTGGAAGGCCGTCACGGAGTGGTTCGACGTACGGTTCTCCACCCCGTACGCGCGCGTGCTGGGCGACCGCTCGATGCCCGGTGCCCAGTGGTTCCCCGGGGCCACCCTGAACTACGCCGAGCACGCCCTCCGCGCGGCCGCGTCCCGAGCGGACGAGCCAGCCCTGCTGCACGTCGACGAGACCCACCAGCCGCGCCCTGTCACCTGGTCCGAGCTGCGCCGTCAGGTCGGCTCCCTCGCCGCTGAGCTGCGGGCCCTCGGCGTGCGCCCCGGAGACCGTGTCAGCGGCTACCTCCCGAACATCCCGCAGGCGGTCGTCGCCCTCCTCGCCACGGCCGCGGTGGGCGGCGTGTGGACGTCCTGCGCCCCCGACTTCGGCGCCCGCAGCGTCCTCGACCGCTTCCAGCAGGTCGAACCGGTCGTCCTGTTCACCGTCGACGGCTACCGCTACGGCGGCAAGGAACACGACCGCCGCGACATCGTCGCCGAACTCCGCCGCGAACTGCCCACCCTGCGCGCGGTCGTCCACATCCCCGTCCTCGGCACACCGGTCCCCGAAGGCGCCCTGGAGTGGTCGGCCCTGACGGCCGCGGACACCGACCCCGTCTTCGAGCAGGTGCCCTTCGACCACCCCCTGTGGGTGCTCTACTCCTCGGGCACCACGGGCCTGCCGAAGGCCATCGTCCAGTCCCAGGGCGGCATCCTCGTCGAGCACCTCAAGCAGCTCGGCCTGCACTGCGACCTCGGCCCCGAGGACCGTTTCTTCTGGTACACGTCGACCGGCTGGATGATGTGGAACTTCCTCGTGTCCGGCCTCCTCACCGGCACGACGATCGTGCTCTACGACGGCAGCCCCGGCTACCCGGACACGGGCGCCCAGTGGCGGGTCGCCGAACGCACACAGGCCACTTTGTACGGCACCTCGGCCGCCTACGTCATGGCTTGCCGCAAGGCCGACGTGCACCCGGCACGCGATTTCGACCTCTCCACGGTGCGGTGCGTCGCGACCACCGGATCCCCCCTTCCGCCCGACGGGTTCCGCTGGCTGCACGACGAGGTCCGCGACGGCCTGTGGATCGCGTCCGTCAGCGGGGGCACGGACGTGTGCTCCTGCTTCGCAGGAGCGGTACCGACCCTCCCCGTGTACATCGGCGAACTCCAGGCAGCCGGCCTGGGCACCGATCTGCAGTCCTGGGACCCCAGCGGCAAACCCCTGATCGACGAGGTCGGCGAACTCGTGGTCACCAACCCCATGCCGTCCATGCCGATCCACTTCTGGAACGACCCCGACGGCAGCCGCTACCACGACAGCTACTTCGACACGTACCCCGGCGTGTGGCGCCACGGCGACTGGATCACCGTCACCCCACGCGGCTCCGTCGTCATCCACGGCCGCTCCGACTCCACGCTCAACCGCCAGGGCGTGCGCATGGGGTCGGCCGACATCTACGAAGCCGTCGAGCGCCTCCCCGAGATCAAGGAGTCCCTTGTCATCGGCATCGAACAGCCCGACGGCGGCTACTGGATGCCCCTCTTCGTGCACCTCGTCCCAGGAGCCGCTCTCGACGAGCCCCTCCTGAACCGCATCAAGCAGACCATCCGCGAACAGCTCTCACCGCGGCACGTCCCCGACGAGATCATCGAAGTACCGGGAATCCCGCACACCCTGACCGGCAAGCGCATCGAGGTCCCGGTCAAACGCCTCCTCCAGGGCACACCTTTGGAGAAGGCGGTCAACCCCGGCTCCATCGACAACCTCGACCTGCTGCACTTCTACGAGGAGCTCGCCCACAAGCGCGCCTGAGCATCAACCCCCGTACGTGGCCTCGGACTCACCGAGCACAACGGCGAAGTCCGAGGCCAGCCGCATCGCGTCGGCCGGCTCGAGATCGGCCACCGAGATCCGTACACCCGGACCGGCCGCCAGCCGGAAGCGAGCACCGGACGCGACCCACCACCCGTACGACCGCAGCCCGTTCACCACGGCCGACTCGTCGCGCACAGGAACCCACACATTCATCCCGCTCGCCCCATGTGCCTCGATGCCCCGGTCTCCGAACTCTTGAAGTAGGGCGCTCCTGCGCAGGGCATAAGCCTCCCCGGCACGCGTCACCAACGCGCGCGTGCCGTCGTCGGTCAGCAGCCCGTACACCGTTTCCTGGAGCAGATGGCTGACCCAGCCCGACGTCAGCAGCAGCCGCCCGTCGTGCCGCGCCAGCGTGGTCGCGTCACACGCCGCCGTCGCCCACCGCAGGTCGGTCCCGAGGAACTTGCTCACCGTCCGTACGTGCACCCAGCGCGCCGGCGCACGGGCCGTCAGCGTGTGCAGGGGCGCTCCGGCGACTTCGGATGCATGGTCGTTCTCGACGACGAGCACTTCGGGCTCGTCCCGGAGAACGTCGACCAGCGCGTCCCTGCGTACCGCGGAAAAGCGGCCACCGTACGGGTTCTGGGCCCGAGGACTGCACACCAGGGCGCGCACACCCGCCCGTAGAGCCGCGCGCAATGCGTCGGGGCGCACACCCTCGTCGTCCACGGCCACGGGAACGATCCGCAACCCCAAAGCCGTTACAAGATCCAGCAGATGGTGATACCCGGGATCCTCCATCGCGACGGCATCGCCCGGCCGCAGCTCCACCGACAGCAGCCGCCCGATCAGATCCAGCGCCCCGTGAGCGAACGTCACATGTTCCACGGGCACACCATCGGGCAGCAGCCAGTCACGCACGGCATCCTCCAGCCGCTCCAGCCTGGGCGTCGACCGGTGTGACCGTGCGCCGGACGACAGACGCGACGGAGGTACGAGCGCAGGCAGCAGCGCGGGGTCGGGATGCCCACCCGACAAGTCCCGCAGCGCCTCGGGCACTTTCGGCGGCCGCCGTGACGCCACAGCCGGCTCCGGCGCCACCACGGTGCCGCCCCGCCCTCGCGTGACCACGATGCCGCGTCCCCGAAGTTCCTTGTACGCGGTGGCGACCGTCCCCGGACTCACCTCCAGCTGGTCCGCGAGCCGTCGTACCGGAGGCAGCACGGCCCCCGGGGCCAATGAGCCTTCCGCCACGCCCCGTTCGACGGACGCGGCAATCCCCTTGGCCGTCGTACCAGTGATCCCATATTGTGTTGCCACGTTGATGATTATGTACCAATACATAATGCGAAGCAAGGGGGAGCAGTGCGGTCGAGAGGTCTCACGGCAGCATGGTCATCACGCATTCCCGGAGGCCGCGACGGACGCAGAATGCTCACGGTCGCCCTCATCGACCGAGTCGGCAGCGGACTGTGGGCCTCCGTGTCCGTCCTGTACTTCACCTACGTCTCCGACCTCTCCGTCGCCGAGGTCGGTAGCCTCGTCGCCATCGCCGGGGCCATCGGAATCGCCGGGGCACCCCTGGGCGGACGCATCGCCGACCGGTTCCCCCTCACCCGAGTCCTCATCGCCGTCCAACTCCTGCGCGCCCTGGCCTCCTTCGCCCTCCTCACCACCCATGACTACGCCCTCCTCCTCGCCTTCTCGGCCGTCGGCAGCCTCGGCGACCGCGCCTCGAGCGTCCTCACCAGGCTGTACGCCGCCCGCGTCGCCGGAGCCGACCGAGTCCGCTACCAGGCCGTCCACCGAACCGTCGCCAACGCCGGCTGGGCCCTGGGCGGCCTCGCCGCGGCAGTGGCACTCGCCGTCGGCACCACCGCCGCGTACCAGTGGCTCCTCATCGGCGACGCACTGTCCTTCGTCGCCTCCGCGCTGCTGACCCTGCGCTGCGGCGAGCCACCCTCCCCATGCCGAACCGTGATCACGTCGAAGGACCCGGCACCCACAACAGAAAGGGCGAACCCCTGGCGTGACCGCACCTACCTCGCCTACGTCGCCACCGAGACCCTCCTCTCCCTCCACGACTCGGTCTTCAAGGTCGGCCTGCCCCTATGGATCGCTCACGCGAGCAACGCCCCGCATGGCCTCGTCCCCCTGCTGCTGGTCCTCAACAACGTGATGGTGGTGGCCCTCCAGGTACCGCTGGCCCGCTTCGGCACAACGACCGCGGCGGCACGCGCCCTGCTGAAACCGCTCGCGGCCACATTCGCGCTGGGTGGTGTCACTCTGGCGGTCGCAGCCACCGGCGGAACCGTCACCGCCGTGCTGCTCCTCACCGCCTCGGCCGTGGCGTTCACCGTGGCGGAGATGCTCCACGCCACCGTTTCGTGGGAGCTGTCGCTCGCCCTGGCCCCCGACACCGCGCAAGGCGCTTACCTCGGCGTCCATGGCCTCGCCCTGTCCGCCCAGCGCAGCGTCGGACCGCTCGCCGTCACCGCCGCCATCGCCACCGGTCCGGCAGGGTGGGTCGTCTTCGGCGCGGGCACCGCCCTGACCTGCCTGATCCAGCACCGCCTGGTCCGCGAACGCTTCGCTCGGAAGCCGTTGTCAGTGCCGCCAGTTACTCTGAGTGAGCATTGATCGACTGCACGCAGGGGGAAGAATGGCGCACACCGACCACCAGACCATGCGGCGCGTCCTGCGCCGTGAAATCGCGGGCACCATCGGCCTGCTGACGGACGAGCACGACTTCCGCGCCATGCGGCGCTATCGCACCTTCACCTTCGACGACCACAGGACATACCTCCAACAAGTGGAGGCGCTGCTCAAGACGCGCGCCTCTCAGGGCAACCACACGACAGTCGCCCTCTTCGACCCGCAGGAGTACGCCGACTTCTGCGCGGACACAGGCCTGGATCCCGACATCCCGACGAGCCGCACCCGCTTCACAGCCGAACTCGCGACCACTGGCCCAACGGTTCCCTACGAGGGCCAGCCCCTCGCCGACCTCGTCCCGACCCTGATCGACGAGGCCGTACGCCAGGCCACGTGGGAGTACGCGTCCACGCTGCTCGCCCGACTCGGCGCCTGCGCGTCCTGTGGGGAGGACATCGGCCGTGCGGCCTTCGTCCGCGCATCACAATTCCTCGTCCGCATCCTCGACACCGCCCAGCCAGGCGCCCGCCACCTCGTCTGCAGCGTCTCGGGAACACCGGAAACACTCGTCTCCGTCCTCCACGCCGACGGAGGCGCGGACGGCACCACCCAGCTCGACGAGGCCGAGGCCCTCGAATTCACCACAGTCCTGGCCCTCGGCCTCGCCACCGAAAGCCCGGGCGGACTAGTGATGCGGACCAGCGCGCCAGACACGCCCGACCAGATCTACGGCTGGCGCCTACGTGGAGACGGCCTCGAACCCCTCACCGCCGGCGAGGTCTTCGACGCCTACTGCACCGACGTCGAATCCGGAGACCTCATCTCCCCGGAATCAGGCGTGGACTACTGCACGCCACCCGACCTCGGACTGGACGGGGAGCGACCAACGACGGGGCACGACCACTGAACGCGTGAGGGGCGCCCCACCCGAAGGCGGGGCGCCCCTCATCAACAGCCCAAGACGGCCTGCTGCTTCGGACTACTCGCCGGACAGCACAGCCTGTGCCGCGGTGCGCGCCTCCTCGGCGCTGTCCGCAGCCCGCGCCGCCGCGGCAGCACGCTCACACTGAGCCAGCGTGTACTTCGCGAGAGTCGCCCGGACATAAGGAATCGACGCCGCACCCATGGAAAGGGAGGTGACCCCCAGACCGGTCAGCACACACGCGAGCAGCGGGTCCGACGCCGCCTCACCGCAGACACCACAGCTCTTGCCCTCGGCCTTCGCCGCTTCGGCGGACAGCGCCACCAGGTCGAGCAGCGCAGGCTGCCACGGGTCCTGCAGCCGGGAGACGGCCCCCACCTGCCGGTCGGCGGCGAAGGTGTACTGCGCGAGATCATTGGTTCCCAGGGACAGGAACTCGACCTCCTGCAGAACCGAGCGGGCCCGCAGCGCGGCCGACGGGATCTCGACCATCGCACCGAACTTCGCCTGCAGCCCAGCCGCACGGCACGCGTCGGCGAACGCCTTGGCGTCGGCACGGTCCGCCACCATCGGGGCCATGACCTCGAGGTAGACCGGCAACCCCTCCGACGCCTTAGCCAGCGCTGTGAGCTGGGTGCGCAGCACCTCAGGATGGTCGAGCAGCGTCCGCAGACCGCGTACACCCAACGCCGGGTTCGGCTCGTCGGCGGGCGTCAGGAAGTCCAGAGGCTTGTCCGCACCCGCGTCCAGCACCCGCACGACGACGCGCCCCTCGGGAAAGGCCTCGAGCACCTGCCGGTAAGCCTCGACCTGCTTCTCCTCCGACGGCGCACTCTTGCTGTCGTCGAGGAAGAGGAACTCGGTACGGAAGAGCCCGACGCCCTCGGCGCCGGCCTCGACGGCGGCCGGCACATCCGCCGGACCGCCGACATTGGCCAGCAAGGGCACCTTGTGACCATCGGCCGTGGCCCCCGGTCCGGTCGAGGCGGCCAGCGCGGCCTTGCGCTCGGCAGCCGCAGTCTCGAGCTGGGACTTCTTCTCTTCGCTCGGGTTCACGAAAATATCGCCGGTGCTGCCGTCCACGGCGATCACCGTGCCCTCGGCGAGCTCACCGGCGCCCGGCAGCGCCACGACGGCCGGAACGCCGAGCGCCCGAGCCAGGATCGCGCTGTGGCTGGTCGGCCCGCCCTCCTCAGTCACGAAACCGAGCACGAGGGTGGGGTCCAGCAGCGCCGTGTCGGCAGGCGCCAGGTCACGAGCGACCAGAACGTACGGGTGGTCGCTGTCCGGAACGCCGGGCATCGGCACTCCGAGCAACCGGGCGACGATACGATTCCGCACGTCGTCGAGGTCGGCTACGCGACCGGCGAGGTACTCGCCGGCACCCGCCAGCAGCTCGCGATACGCGGCGAACGCGTCGTACACCGCACGCTCGGCCGTGCTGCCGACCGCGACTCGGCGGTCCACGTCCGCCATCAGCTCGGGATCCTGAGCCATCATTGCCTGCGCCTCGAGCACCGCTTGGGCTTCGCCCCCCGCCAGATTGCCGCGCGCAATCAGATCGGCCGCCACAGCTTCCACAGCCTTGCGGGCGCGCCCCTGTTCACGCTCCGCGTCGTCCGCCGGGATCTGCTTGGCAGGCGGTTCGAGGACCGCCGTTCCCATGTGCCGAACCTCGCCGATCGCCACACCGTGGCTCACGCCGACGCCTCGCAGCGTTGTCTCCATCTCACCCGTCTCCGATAGTGCGGCGGGTCCCGCCGCCGCGATGGTTGTCCCTACTTGCCGTCATACGACGGCACCGACGTCACTTCCAGACGAAAAGACTGTCGCCGGCCTTCACATCACCGTCGTCACGGAGGTCGGAGAGCGCCTCTGCCGTGGCCTCGAGCGCCACGATCGGACACACCGCGGACTTACCGGCGGCCTCGACGGCAGCCGGGTTCCAGCGCACGATGCTCTGACCGCGCTGCACGGTGTCGCCCTTGTTCACGAGCAGCTCGAAGCCCTCGCCGTTCAGCTGAACCGTGTCGATACCGAGGTGGGTGAGCACACCGTGCCCCTGCTCGTCGACGACGACAAAGGCGTGCGGGTGAAGAGAAACGATCACTCCGTCCACGGGCGAGACCGCCTCGGAAGGCTCACGTACGGGGTCGATCGCCGTACCGGGGCCGACCATGGCCCCGGAGAAGACCGGATCCGGCACGGCGGCCAGTCCGATGGCGCGTCCTGCAAGAGGGGACGTCACGGTGGTCATGGGAAGCCTCCCAGGGGTGGAGATGCACACGGGCCGTCACCGTCACTGTCTGTCCCGGACGGCGCACTGTGCAGCAGCGTATGTCAGATGAAGTGCGCGTTCCGCATGAAAGATACCGCCTAGTGGTCTAGACCACCAGCCCAATCGATTTGCACCGTCTTCGAGGCCCCGTGTACAGTCGTATCCCTGTTGGAGGCCGAGCGACGCGATCCAGCGTCCTGGCTCCGACAGCATCCAACTTGTCAGATCCTATCTCGGGATCATCTTCTGCATGTCTGCAGGATGATGGTCAGAGGGCCGGAAAAACACTGATAGAGTTTGGAGCACCGAAGGGAAGCGCCCGGAGGAAAGCCGCGAGAGAGTCTCTCGGGTGAGTACGAAGGAAGCGTCCGTTCCTTGAGAACTCAACAGCGTGCCAAAAATCAACGCCAGATATGTTGATACCCCGTCCGTCGGACTGTGTCCGATGGTCGTGGTTCCTTTGAAGAAATACACAGCGAGGACGCTGTGAACGGTCGGGCTTATTCCGCTCGGCGGTTCCGCTCTCGTGGTGTCGTCCCGATTACGGGAAAACATTCACGGAGAGTTTGATCCTGGCTCAGGACGAACGCTGGCGGCGTGCTTAACACATGCAAGTCGAACGATGAACCACTTCGGTGGGGATTAGTGGCGAACGGGTGAGTAACACGTGGGCAATCTGCCCTTCACTCTGGGACAAGCCCTGGAAACGGGGTCTAATACCGGATAGCACTTCCACGGGCATCTGTGGGGGTTGAAAGCTC
>NZ_JBQQBS010000022.1:0-138415 GCF_052245395.1 Streptomyces sp. 4N124 | reverse complement strand
CGACAAGGGCGTGCTGCGCCGGATCAACCAGGCCCTGCGCTCCTGCCTGGACTCCGCGACCGGGCGCGGCTTCGGCAGCGAGGACATCCGGGGTGTCTTCCTCGTCGGCGGCAGCTGCCTCATTCCCGCCGTGCAGGACCTGGTGCATCTGCATTTCGACCCCGAAGTGGTGCGCCTGGACCGGCCCTTGGAGGCGGTGGCCGCCGGGGCGGCCGGCATCGCGGGCGGCAGCGAGTTGTTCGACCACATCCAGCACGACTACGCCATCCGGCACGTCGACCACGACACCGGGGCCTACGAGTTCGAGACCCTGGTGGAAGCCGGCACTCCCTATCCCACCGAGGAACCGGTCAAGACACTCACCGTCAGGGCGGTGCACGAGCTGCAGCGCAAACTCGGCCTGGCCGTCTACGAACTCGCCCACGCCACCTACCGCGACGCCAGCGCCGAGCTGGAGATCTCCTTCGACGCCGGGGGTGGCGCCCGCGCCGTCACCGTCACCCCGCAACAGCGCCAGCAGCGGTCCATGCTCTGGCTCAACGAGGACAGCCCCACCTTCCTGGAAGCCGACCCCCCGGCCACGGCCGGAGAGGACCGCTTCCGCCTCGAGTTCCGCGTCGACGCCCACAAACGCCTCACCGTCACCGCCTACGACCTGCGCCGCCAAACCCTGGTCCTGGACAGACAGCCGGTCGTCCGCCTGGCGTGAACCCAGCGGTGCCGCCCCTCCCGTCTCCGACCCCAAGGAAGCGTCATGTCACACTTCACCCGCGTCCGCACCGCGCTGCGCGACGCCGACCTGCTCGTCCAGGCCCTCACCGCGGTCGGCTTCACCACCGTCGAGACCCACGACACGCCGCAGACCCTCTACGGCTACCTGGGCGACGCCCGCCCGGACCGCGCCGAAGTGATCATCCGCCGCGCCCACATCGGCCGCCTCAGCAATGACATCGGCTTCCGCCGCGGCCGCGACGGCACCTTCGAAGCCGTCATCAGCAAGTTCGACAGGTCCCGCTACGACCAGCCATGGCTGACCAAGGTCGCCCGCGCCTACGGCCACGCCGCCGCCCTGCGCTACGCCGAGGACCACGGCTACGAGGTGGACACCGACGTACTCGAAGAGGACGGCCGACGCCGACTCGTCCTGCGCCGCTACACCTGAGCGTTGCGGTTCAGCGGCGGAGCCGGTCGAAGCGGAACGGGGCGAGGGCCTCGGGACGTCGGCCGGTGCGGATGTACTCGGCGAGTCGGTGCCCGGTGGCGGGGCCCAGGGTGACGCCGAGCATGCCGTGGCCGGTGGCCGCGAAGGCGTTGGCGTGCCCCGGGATGCGGTCGATCACCGGCAGGCCGTCGGGGAGGAACGGCCGCCCACCGACCCAGGGGTCGCGGATCACGCTCACCAGGTCGTCCGGATCGTCGAACCAGCGGCCCAGATAGTGCCGGCTCGCCAGCGCCACGGCGACGACACGGCGCCAGTCGAGCCGGCTGTTGTTGCCGCTCAGCTCCATCGTGCCGCCGATCCGCGTGGTGCCGCCGATCGGTGAGGCGACGGCCCGGCGCTCGCCGAAGTACAAGGTGTGCCGGGGCGCCGGGTCCAGCTCCACCGAGAAGCTGTAGCCCTTGCCCGCCTGGAGAGGCAGTCGGTGTCCCAGAGCTCGCAGCAGACGGGGAGAGCGCATACCGGCCGCGACGACGACGGCCGAGCAGGGGATCTCACCCTGGTCGGTGCTCAACGCGGTGACCCGCTCCCCTACGGACCGGAAACCCGTGACCTCCGCGTTCTCATGGACCTTCACCCCCACGGCGGCCAGTGCCTCACCGAGCCCGCGGGCGAACGCCTCCGGATCGACCACGCCCTCCCCCTCCACGAGATAGGCCGCGCGCACCTGGGGCGACAACGCGGCGTCCAGCAGATGTGCCTCGGCACCCGTGGTGACGTCGTCGGGCATCGAATAACGGCCGTCCGCCATCTCCTGCTGGATCGCCAGGTGATGGCGAGCCTCCTGCGGCGACAGGAACGCGTGCACCATGCCGGGCCGGGTCAGCGTCGTGGCCACCCCTGCCTCGCGCAGACCGTCGAAGAGGTCGAATGTGCCGCGGTTCAGCTCGGCGATCGCGGCGTAGCCACGCCGGAACGCGGCCGGGGTGCTGCTGCGCCAGAACCGCCACAGCCACCGCAGGAACGCCGGGTCGGGGAGCGGCCGTAGATACAGCGGGGAGTCCGGCCGCCCCAGCGAGCGCAGGGCGTAGCGCACCACACCCGGGGCCGGGACGGGCGTCGAGTGGCTCAGGCAGACCCAGCCCGCGTTGCCCCGGGACACCCCCGAGCCCAGGCCGCGCCGCTCGACGACCGCCACCGGCAGCCCGGCCGCGGCCAGGTAGTAGGCGGTGCACAGCCCCACGACACCGCCTCCCACGACCACGACAGGCTGGTCGCCGACCGGCCCCGGCCTGCCGGGCACGCCGGTCATGACGCGGATCCGTACGATGCGAGGAACTCCCGGGTGCGGGTCTCGGACGGGGCTCCCAGGACGTCCTCGGGCCTGCCCTCCTCCACGATCCGGCCGCCGTCGACGAAGACGACGCGGTCGGACACCTCGCGGGCGAAGGGCAGTTCGTGGGTGACCAGCATCATCGTCATTCCGTCCGCGGCGAGTTCGCGCATCACGCTCAGCACCTCCCGGGTGGCCTCGGGGTCGAGGGAGGACGTGGGCTCGTCGAAGAGCAGCAGCTCGGGCTTGAGAGCGAGCGCCCGCGCGATGGCGACGCGTTGCTGCTCGCCGCCGGAGAGCTGGTCGGGCAGGGCGAGGGCACGGTGGGCGACACCGACCCGGCGCAGCAGCGCGACGGCACGCTCCAGCGCCTCCGACTCCGGGATGCCCGCCTTGCGCTGGGCCAGGACGACGTTCTCCACGGCGGTGAGGTGCGGGAACAGGTTGAACCGCTGGAAGACCATGCCCACGGTGCGGCGCAGCCGGGCCAGGTCGCGGCAGACCGTGCGGCCGTCCTGGTGCACCACCTCTCCGGCGACCTCGACCGTGCCCCGGTCGGGCCGTTCCAGCAGGTTGACACAGCGCATCAACGTCGTCTTCCCGCCGCCGCTCTGTCCGATGACGCTGACGATGCGGCCCCGGTCGATGGTCAGGTGGACGTCGTCGAGCACCAGCCTGCCGTCGAAGGACTTGCTCAGCCCGCCGATCCGCACGACGGCCTCGGACAGCGCCGGCGATGTGGTCTGCGCGGCGGTGACTGGCTCGGTCATACGGCACCTGCCTTCACGTCGGCGCTCACTGCGGTGGCGGGCGGATCCTGGGCGAGCAGGGCGCGCGCCGCCCGCAGGCGCCGACGTCGCCACGGCGACAGGGGGACGCCCGCCCGTACCTTCCGCTCCAGCAGAAGCAGCAGTTGGGAGAGCGGATAGCAGAGGGCGAAGTAGATGGCGGAGATGACGAGATACACCTCCAGGGCCCGGAATGTGGCCGAGGTGATGAGCCGCCCTTCGGACATCAGCTCGGCGGCGGAGACGGTGACCAGCAGCGAAGTGGACTTCAGCAGGTCGACGAGCATCGTGTTGGTCCCGGGCAGTGCCTGGCGTACGGCCTGCGGCAGAACGATGTGACGGAAGATTCCCGCCCTGCCGAGTCCCAGTGCCTGCCCTGCCTCCGTCTGCCCGGTGTGCACGCCGCTGATCGCGGAGCGGAAGATCTCGGACAGGTAGGCGGCGTAGAAGACGACCAGGCTCAGGCATCCGGCGGTGAAGACGTCCAGCCGGATCCCCGCCGAGGCCAGGCCGAAGTAGGCCAGGAAGATGATGGCGAGCAGGGGGATGTTCTTGAACAGCTCGGTGTAGACGGCGGCGACCGCGCGCAGCGGCCACGCCCTGCTCAGTCTGAGCAGCGCCACGGCGAGGCCCAGAAGCACGGCACCGACGAAGCTCACCACCGTGTAGGAGAGGGTGCGCCACAGCGCGTCCAACAGGTCGGGCCGGTAGTCGGACCAGGGGACTTGAAAGAGATCGGACATGTCGGCCCCTCACTCACCCATGGACGGCGGAGTCCAGTCCTGGGGCCGGTCCACACCGCGGCGCGCGGTGGCGACATCGGCGGCGGGCTTCAGGAACTGCTCGGGATCGCCGCCGTACTTCTTGACGAGCTTGTCCATCTCGCCGTTCTGGTACATGGCGTCGATCTCGGCGGAGATCGCCTTCTCCAGCTTGGTGGCCTTCTGGGGCAGGTAGAAGCCGGTCTGGTAGGGCTGGAAGTACTGGTAGTCGGGCTTGGCCTTGACCTCGGCCGCGGTCGGTGGTGTCAGGTACTGGGTGTCGATCTTCAGGTCGGGCCGTTCCTTCTGTGCCGCGATGATGATCAGCGGGTCGAGGAACCCGACGTCGACGCGGCCCGCGCCGAGGTCGTCGAGGACTCCGTTGGCGTCGGGGTAGGCGTGCAGCTTGGCGTCGGGGACGGCCTGGATCGACTTGACCCACACATAGCCCTCGACCGTGCCGAGTTCCAGGCCCTTCAGGTCGTCGACGGTCTTGTAGGTCTTCCCGCTGCGGACGGCCATGGCCGGGGGCGAGTAGTACGGAGGATCGGTGAACAGGCCCTGCTTCTGCCGGTCGGCGGACCAGGCGACACCGCCGATGGTGATGTCCACGCGGCGGGACTGCACGCCCGCGAGCATGCCGGCGAAGTCCGTCACCTGGGGCTCGATCTCCAGGCCCAGTTTCTCGGACACGTAGGTGAGGATGTCGCCGTCCAGGCCGACGATCTTGTCGCCCTCGACGCTGGTGTACGGAGCGTAGGGCTGTACGGCGACCTTGATGACGCCGGGCGTGAGGGTGCCCAGGGCGGCGGTCTCGGCGGACACGTTCTTGGGGGCGTCATCTTCGCCCGAGCCACAGGCGGTGACCGTCAGCATCAGGAGCATTACCGACAAACCGCCGGCGAGCGATCGTGTACGGGTCATGGGCGTGGGCCTTCCGAATCAGTGCTGAGGGAGCTGAAGGAGCCCGCCGTTTCACCGCGCTGTGCCTCCGGCGGGGAGGTGATTGGGCCCATACGTTATGGACAGGACCTCATCGCGTCACCGGTCACTCCGTACGAACTTGCGGCCGATATTCCTCGGCATGCTGTACGGTGCGTCCAGCCGTCGGCCGACCATCGGCCCGTTCCCGGTCCGTTCCCGCGACGGGAGGAAGCTCCGTGCTGAGCCCGTCACTCGCGCAGGAGATCGCCGGGGACACCTCCGCCGTCATCGGCTTCAATGTGCTGATCACCGACGCGGACGGCATGGTCATCGGCAGCGGCGACACCAGCCGGGTCGGAACCTTTCATGAGGCGTCGGTCGACGTGATCCGCACTCAGGAGCCCGCCACGCACAACGCGTTGCAGGCCCAGCAACTGCGGGGAGTGCGCCCCGGTGTCACCCTGCCGCTGGTCACCGACGGACAGGCGGTGGGAACGGTCGGCATCACCGGAACCCCTGCTCAAGTACGCCGCTTCGGGCTGCTGGTGAAGCGTCAGACGGAGATCCTGCTCAGGGAATCCGTGATGCTGCGCTCCCGCCTGCTCGCGGAACGGGCCACGGAGACGCTGCTCGCCGACATCGCCTCCTACGACCCTCAGGTCGTCGAAGGCGACTTCCTCGTGTTCCGGGCCGCCGAGCTGGGCTACGACCTGCGACTTCAGCGGGTCGCGGTGGCGTTCGAGGTGAGCGTGCCCGCCACGGCCGCCCGACGTCAGGGCGCCCCGACCCGGGACATGGCGCTGGTCCGCTCGGAACTGCTCCGCACGGTTCGCGAGGTCTTCGCCGATCCCCAGGACATCGTCGCCACCACGGCTCCCGGCTGGATCGGCGTGCTGCGCCGGCTCCCGGCCCGGACCAAGGTGGCTTCCCTGATCGACGACTGCCGGAGGATCACCGACATCATCGCCGCGCAGGACGGCCTCAACGCCCGCGCGGGGATCGGCGAACCGGCCGTCTCCGTGGCCGGCCTGCACGACTCGTACCAGGACGCCCGCGACGCGCTCCGCCTCGGCGGCCGCGTCGCGGTCGACTCACCGGTCCACCTGATCGCCGATCTACGCGTCCATCAGGTCCTGGCGACGGTGAGCCAGCCCACGCGCAACCGTCTGATCGACCTGACCGCGGCACGACTGCGGGCCCAGCCGGACTGGCCGGTACTGCGCGACACGATCACCGCCTGGTGCGAGAGCGGATTCAACCTCGTCCGCGCGTCCGCTGCCCTGCACATCCACCGCAACACCGTCGTCTACCGCATGAACAAGATCGAGCAGATCACCGGCCGTCCACTCCGTGAGCACCGCACGACCATGGCCCTGTACCTCGCCTGTCTGGCCGACGAACTGGGGGATGGCGCCACGACGGCCGACGGATGACGGTTCAATTCCCGGCGGGGCAGGCGTTGTTGACACGTCCGTTCGTCCGGGTGACGGTGCGTTCATGACTCCGTTGACCCCGCTGCCCCCGCCGCCCGGTGCCGACGCCGAACTCGTCGAGCGCGTACGAGCGTTACGTCCCCTCATCCGCGAACACGCCCTCCGCACCGAGCAGGAACGGCGCGTCACGCCTGAAGTCGTCGACGCGCTCACCCAGGCCGGGATCTTCCGGATGAACGTGCCCCGGCGGTACGGCGGCTATCAGAGCAGCCTGCGTACACAGGTCGACGCACTGGCCGAGGTCTCCGCCGCGTGCGGTTCGGCCGGGTTCATGGCGTTGATCCAGGCGGGGTGCGCGTACATCGCGGCGCTGTTTCCCGACGAGGTGCAGGACGAGATCTTCACCGGCCCGGACGTACGGGTCAGCGGCACTCTCATCCCGGACGCCACGGCCGTCCGCACCGGGGACGGGTACGTCGTCAACGGCACCTCGCCCTTCGCCACCGGCTGTCAGGAAGCCGACTGGCATCTTCTCACCGCACGGGTCGAGTCCGGCGACGGGCCTCCCGAGATCCTGTGGGCCGCCGTTCCCATGGCCGAGTTGGAGGTCCTCGACGACTGGCACGTGACGGGGCTGGCGGGCAGCGGCAGCAACAGTGTCGTCGCCCGGGACATCGTCGTACCGGCTCATCGCGTGCTGCCGGTCGGGCCGTTGCTGGGCGGGGAGTTCCCGTCCAAGGCCAACGCGGAGGACCCGTTCTACCGGATGCCGGTGCTGATGCTGTTCTGCGCGTGGACGACGCCGAACGCGCTCGGCCTTGCGCGCTCGGCGCTGGCGGAGTTCCGGGAGCTGATCCACCGGCGCGGCATCACGTACACCTTCTACGAGCGGCAGAGCGAGGCCGCCGTCACGCATCTGCAGGCGGCCGAGGCCGCGATGAAGATCTCCTGTGCCGAGTTGCTGACCGGCGACATCGTCACGCTGATCGAGTCGCGGGCGGCGAGCGGGGAGCCGTACACGACGGAGGAACGGGCGCGGATCCGGGCGGGGAGCGGCTATGTGGCGCGGCTGTGCACGGAGGCCGCCGAGCTGATCGGCTCGGCGTCCGGCGCCTCCTCACTGCGCCGGGACGTGCCGATCCAGCGGACCGTGCGTGATCTTCGAGCACTGAGCCTGCACTCGTTCGTCAACCCGGCCACCAACCTGGAGCTGTACGGCCGGGTGCTGTCCGGGCTGGACGCGGGTACGCCGTTCCTGTGACTAGCCCGCGGGTACCGACTGATCGTTCCGCAGCGCGGTGAAGAGCGCCCGCGCCCGCCGCTCGTCCCATTGCACCGCGCTGCCCTTGGAGGTACGGAGATCGGGGTTGGAGACGGGCACGTTGAGCTGCCTGCCCTTCCCCGACGCGGCCCTGCGCATCGCCTCGAACAGCGACACCAGGTCGGGCAGTTCCGTGCCCTTGTCCACGATCAGCGTGTCGAGGCCCGCCTCGGCCGTGGGGACCGACTTGGTCGGGTCGAGGAGGGTGGACGGCTTGACCGCCTTCTGCGCGAGCGCGGCCAGGAACTTCTGCTGGTTGCGGGTACGCCCCAGATCCCCCTCGGCCTCCTGCTTGCGCTGCCGCACGAACGCCAGTGCCTCGGCGCCGTCGAGCGTCTGGCAGCCTCTCGGCAGGTTGGCTCCCGAGTCCTTGTCCTTCACGGCCCGCTCCAGGCACAGGTCGACTCCGCCCACCGCGTCGACGACGCCCACGAAGCCGGCGAAGCCGATCTCCGCATAGTGGTCGATCCGTACCCCGGTGTTGCGTTCCACGGTCTGGACGAGCAGGTCGGGGCCGCCGAGCGAGAACGCCGCGTTGAGCTTGTCCCGTGCGGCGGCGTAGCGCCTGCCGGTGTCCGGGTCGACGTACGGCGGGAGGGTCACCCACGAGTCGCGCGGCAGGCTCAGCATCGTGGTGCCGTCGGCCCCGGTGTGCAGCAGGATCACCGAGTCGGTGCGGCGGCCCTCGGTCGAGCCGGTGTTCAGCTCCTGCTGCTCCTGCGGGGACAGGCCCGCGCGGCTGTCGGAGCCCACGACCAGGTAGTTGGTGCCCTCGCCGAGCGGCGCGCGGCCGGTGAGCGCGCCGAGGTCGACCTCCTGGTTGAGGCGGGTGTCGGCCCAGACGTAGGTGCCGACGACGGAGAGCAGCAGCGCGGCCGACAGGACGGCTGCCGTCCGCGCGACGCGGTGGCGTCGGGGGCGGCGGCGCCCGTGGGATTGGCTACGGCGGTCGTAGGCGCTCTGGTCGTAGCGGCCGGGCGTGGCGGGCGAGGGCATGCCGGGCAGGGGGGCGGTGCGGGTCGAGGGCGGGGGCACCACCGGGGACGGTGGCACGGCGCCCGGCATCCCTCCCGCCGTCCTGTGGTCTCCCGTCCGGAGTCCTGCCGCCCGGTGGTCTCCTGGATGGTTGGTCCAGTCGTTCATCCACCCGTCCCGCTGGTTCTGCTCGAAGGGTCAACATCAACGCGTCCGCAGACTCTTGTACGCGGCGGGACCACCGATCTGTTCAGCGGCCGAGCCGGATCGCTTGGCGCGGTGCCACTTCAGCCGGCTGCCGAGCAGCAGGGCGACCAGGGACTGGATGACGACCAGGTACATCAGCTGCCGGTAGACGATGATCTGGAACGGCATCGTCCACAGCGTCCGCAGCCGCTCACCGTCGAGTCTCAGGGCGTAGCCGGACGTGGCGAGCTGGACGCCGAGGAAGGCGAACCACACCAGGGCCGACTCCAGCGGATCGCGGAACAGCACACCGTACAGCGCGTAGACGTCGATGACGGGCGCGAGGAGCGGCAGGGCGACCTGGAAGAGCGCGATGTACGGCAGTCCGCGCCGGCCGAAGCGCCCGGCCGTGCCCCTGCCGAAGAAGGCGCCGCGGTGCTTCCACATCGCCTGGATCGTGCCGTAGCACCAGCGGTACCGCTGCTGCCACAACTGCCGCACCGACGTGGGCACTTCGGTCCAGGCGACGGCGGACTCCTCGTAGAGCACCCGCCAGCCCGCGCGCCACAGCGCCATCGTGAGGTCGGTGTCCTCGGCGAGGGTGTCCTCGCTGAGCCCGCCGACGGCCAGCACCGCGTCCCGGCGGAAGGCGCCGATGGCACCGGGCACCGTCGTCATGCACTCCAGGACCTCGAACATGCGCCGGTCGAGATTGAAGCCGAAGACGTATTCCAGGTGCTGCCATCTGGCCAGCAGCCTGCGGCGGTTGCCGACCTTGGTGTTGCCGCTGACGGCGCCGACGGCCGCGTGCGCGAGCGGCTGGACGAGCCGCTGAATGGCATCGGGCTCGAAGACGGTGTCGGCGTCGACCATCACCACGATGTCGTACCGCGCCTGCGCCAGCCCGGTGTTGAGCGCGGCGGCCTTGCCCTCGTTGGGCTTGCGGATCACCTCCACACGCGGATCCCCGATCTCCTCGGCGATCTCGGCCGTACGGTCGGTCGACCCGTCGTCGATCACGATGATCTGCAGCGCCTGGTGGGTGGAGTCGAGCAGCGAGAGGACGGTGGACTCGATGCCGACCTCTTCGTTGTACGCCGGTACGAGCAGGGTCACCGGCCCGGTCACCTCCCGCATCCAGGGCGCCCCCGGCCGGAACCGCTCCAGCCTGCGCACATGGGCCCGGGCGAACAGGGCGAGCAGCACCAGCCGCAGCACACCGAGGCCGCCGGCGAGGCCGAGGGTCCAGATCATGGCCGTGGAGAAGGCGCGCCCGGCGGCCGTGGCCCAGATCAGCCCCTGCCCCTGCCAGCGATCGACGGTGGAGGCGGAGGAGTAGGGGACGAGATCGAGCCCCGTGGACACGGTGGTGAACCGGTCGACGTTCCGGTTCCCGAGCAGCTTCTTCGCCTCCTGGTACGCGCCGGCCGTCTGGCTCAACTGCCTGACCGTCCCCAGCGCCGGCTTCCGCGAGCCCTTGTCGGCGGCGACGAGTACATAGCCGTACGCGGTGGCACGCCGGGCCGCCTGCCACTCACGGCCGCACAGTGTGTCCGGTGTCGTGGTCCGCGGCATCCGCAGCAGATTGGTGTGCAGGCCGGTGGCGCCCGCCAAAGCGGCCTGGGTCAGGGTGAGTTCGGCGTCGAAGCGGGGTGGTGAGGACTCGCCGAGAGCGGCACCGGTGTACGTGTTCGAGCCGATCTCGTGCCCCTCGGCACGGATCCGCCGGATCAGGTCGGGGTACTGGGCCGCCTGAGCACCCTTGACGAAGAAGGTGGCGCGTGCGCGATTCGTGCGCAGCAGGTCGAGCAGGCGCGGAGTCCAGACGGGATCGGGCCCACCGTCGAAGGTGAGCGCCACGGTGCGGGGCGGCATCGCCGCCGTCTGTATCCCACCGCGGTTGATCCCGATCACCGGCCCGCCCTTGGCCACGGCATCCGGCACGGGCGAGGTGCACGGCGACCGCGTCTTCGCGGCATCGACCTCATGCTCGGTCCAGCCCTGGAAGAGCAGGGCGGCGAACAGGGCGGGGAGGGTGAGTGCCAGTAACAGCCAGTGGCCGCGGGGGTCACGGGTCTGTTTGTGACGGGCCTTCTGGCGGGACTTCAGCCCGGCCGTCACGGAAGCCCACCTCCCCCGGGGCCTTCACCTCTGCTCACGTCGGAGGAGATCTTCGTCCACTGCTTGGCGAGGCTGGGGGTACGCATGGGGCGCGAGTGTAGTTACGGGGTTTCGATTACGCGGGCACAACACCGATCTTCACAGCGCGGACGCGCGCGGGCGGGCCGAGCGCGATCGCTCGGCCGCCGCGAGCCGGTGACGTGTGCATGAAATGCCTCGCGCCCCGGCGCAGCGCAGCGTCAGTACTCCTCGGTCTCGACGAACCCGGAGTCCACGTCGTTGCTCGCGCCGAAGGCGTCGGCAGCGGTGGTGGGGTCGAATCCGGGCGGGCTGTCCTTGAGGGCCAGACCCATGCCGTGCAGCTTTGCCTTGACCTCGTCGATGGACTTCGCACCGAAGTTGCGGATGTCCAGCAGGTCGGCCTCGGAGCGCGCGACCAGCTCACCCACGGAGTGGACGCCCTCACGCTTGAGACAGTTGTACGACCGGACGGTGAGCTCCAGCTCCTCGATCGGCAGTACCAGATCGGCGGCAAGGGCGGCGTCCGTCGGGGACGGACCCATGTCGATGCCCTCGGCGTCGATGTTCAGCTCACGCGCGAGACCGAACAGCTCGACCAGCGTCTTACCGGCGGAGGCCATGGCGTCACGCGGACGCATCGCCTGCTTGGTCTCGACGTCGACGATCAGCTTGTCGAAGTCGGTGCGCTGCTCGACACGCGTCGCCTCGACCTTGTACGTGACCTTCAGAACCGGCGAGTAGATCGAGTCGACCGGGACACGGCCGATCTCCTGGCCCACCTGCTTGTTCTGCACGGCGGAGACGTAACCACGGCCACGCTCGACCGTGAGCTCCATCTCCAGCTTGCCCTTGCCGTTGAGCGTGGCGAGGACGAGGTCGGGGTTGTGCACCTCGACACCGGCCGGGGGCGCGATGTCGGCGGCGGTGACCAGACCCGGACCCTGCTTGCGCAGGTACATCACGACCGGCTCGTCGTGCTCACTGCTCACGACCAGCTGCTTGATGTTGAGGATCAGGTCGGTGACGTCCTCCTTGACGCCCGGCACGGTGGTGAACTCGTGCAGCACGCCGTCGACGCGGACGGACGTGACCGCCGCGCCGGGGATCGAGGACAGGAGGGTACGGCGGAGAGAGTTGCCGAGGGTGTAGCCGAAGCCCGGCTCCAGCGGCTCGATCACGAATCGGGAGCGGAACTCGTCGACGACCTCTTCGGCCAGGGACGGACGCTGAGCAATCAGCACGAGGTGTTGCCTCCAGTGGTTCGGCGCCCGGGGATGTGACGCCGTAGTCACCACGAAGGATACGGGCGATACGGGTGATACGGCCTCCGAAAAGACCGGACCACCCGACTCCGCCCTTGGGCGTCGGTCATTCGGAGCGTGGCCGGGACTGGTACAGCCGGGTGTGGTAGCGACCTTCGGACTCCAGTCCGGTGGGGTCGTCGCCGGCCCGGAGCACCTGCTCGACGGCGCGACGCTGTTCCGTAGCGCTGGTGAAGCGCCGCTGGGGGTAGGTCTGTGCGGAGTCGGTCTCGGTGATCAGGCCATGGGCAGCCAATTGCCCGATCACAGGTTGGTAGGAGACGGTGCGCAGGACGAACGCGCTGACCCAGATCGGCACCCGTGCGCTCTCCAGCAGCGCCTGAAATGTGCGGTGGGTGATGTAGCCGACCCCTCCGGTGACGGTGATCAGGCCGGTGTCCGCGACGGCGCGCCGCAACCGGGGGCTGGGCGGGTGATGTTCCAGGTTCTCGGCGTATGCCTGATCGAGCAGACCGACCGCCAGGGCGTACTGGACGGCGTTGTCAGCGGTGTCGAGCCCGATGACCGGGGCAGCGTCCTCGCGGCGCCGCGAGGCGTAGAACTCCTTGTCGTGTTCGATGAGTTCGGCGGAGGTGAGGGCGTCGACCTCAGGGCTGGTGTAGTGCGCGTACAGCTCCGCCAGTGTGATGTGGTGGTTGAGGAGGGCGGCGTTGAAGCCGTACGAGCAGCAGAGGTCGAGGACGGTGACGGGGCCGTCGGTGCCGTCGGCCGCGGACCGGTCGGCGCGGGTGCGCCGGAAGACATCCTGCGCATGGTGCGGTATCTCGTACTCCAGCGGGGCGAGTCGGCGGACGTAGGCGCGAGGGTCCGGCTGGTTGTAGATGTCGTCGAATCGGGTCTTGCCCGATGCGGTGCTGACAGGGCTTACGGCCACGGTGCGTACCTCCAGGTGATGGAACTGGTCCGCTGCACAGCCCTACCCGGCCCGTGGCACCGACCGATAGACCTCACGGCTGGATCCAGCCACGGGGTGGCCCGTGGATCCCACGCGAGCCCGGCCCACACACAGGAATTACTGGCCGAAAGCCAACGGCGAAGACATTGCCTGATGAATCATCAGAAATGCACTGATCACCCGCAGTTGAGCTGCTCATGACGTTCGGACGGCCCGTCGCGGGGTAAGAGCGCGCCGTGGATTTCTTAGACTTCCTGTCCGGGAACTGGCCGGATGTGCGGGATGCCACGGTGGACCACGCCGTGCTCGTCCTCGAAGGGCTCGGCCTGGCGGTGGCGGTGGGCCTGCCCCTGGCGGTTCTCGTCTACCGCACCACGCTGCCGCGCGCAGCCGTTCTGGGGGTCGCGGGGGTGTTCCTCACGATTCCCTCGTACGCCTTGTTCGGTCTGCTCATCACCCCGCTCGGGCTGGGCACGGGGCCCTCGATCGTGGCTCTGACGATGTACGCGCTGCTGCCCGTCATCCGCAATACGGTCGTCGGCCTGCGTGAAGTCGACCCCGCCGTCGTCGAGTCGGCGCGGGGCATGGGCATGAGCCGGCTCAAGGTACTGCTGGCCGTTGAATTACCGCTTGCCTGGCCGGTCATCGTGACCGGGCTGCGAGTGGCCGCCCAGTTGCTGCTCGGCATCGCCGCCATCGCCGCCGCCGTCAACGGCCCGGGCCTGGGGAATCTCATCCTGCAGGGCCTCGACAAGGCCGGCACTCCCTTCGCCATCTATCTGACCATCGAGGGCGCCGCGGCGATCATCGTGCTCGCCGTGCTGTTCGACGCGGCGTTCGCACTGCTGAAGCGACTCACGACGTCGAGAGGGCTCAGCGCATGACGAAGACGAAGACCGGGACTCAAGCCGAGCCGATGATCCGGCTGGACCAGCTCACCAAGGCGTACGACGGGCAGGCCGCCCCCGCCGTGGACAGCCTCACGCTCGACATCCCGGCGGGCGAGATCGTCGTCCTCGTCGGGCCGTCCGGCTGCGGCAAGACGACCACGATGAAGCTCATCAACCGGCTGATCGAGCCCACCTCGGGGCGGATCCACCTGGACGGCAAGGACGTCACCGACGGCAACCCGGACATGTTGCGCCGCCGTATCGGCTACTCCATCCAGCAGACCGGCCTCTTCCCGCACCGCACCGTCGCCGACAACATCGCGACCGTGCCGCGAATGCTCGGCTGGTCCAGGGACCGCATAGCCGCCCGTGTCGACGAGCTCCTGGCGCTCGTCGGTCTCGACCCGGACACGTTCCGGCGGCGCTTTCCCAAGCAGCTCTCCGGCGGCGAGCAGCAGCGCGTCGGTGTCGCCCGCGCGCTGGGTGGCGATCCGCAGGTGATGCTCATGGACGAGCCCTTCGGCGCCATCGACCCGCTCAACCGCGCGTCGCTGCAGAACGAATTCCTTCGCATTCAGGCCGAGTTGAGGAAGACCATCGTCTTCGTCACGCATGACATCGACGAGGCCGTGAAGATGGGCGACCGGATCGCGATCTTCTCGTCGAACGGGAAGGTCGAGCAGTACGACACCCCCGAGCGCATCCTCTCCGAACCCGTCAACGACTTCGTCGCCGGCTTCATCGGCAGCGGAGCCGCGGTGCGCCGGCTCTCGCTGAGCCGGCTGGCGGACGTCGACATACCCGGTGACTGGCCGACCCTCGCCGAGGGCGCCTCCACCGAGGAGCGGCGAAGCGCGGCAGCGGCCGCGAACGGGCGGGAGTTCCTGCTCGTCCTCGACGGCGACCGGCGGCCCACGGGCTGGCTGCCCACCGACCGGGCCGCGGACGACGAGCGAGCCGTGCCCGTGCTCTCCCCGCTCGGCCCGCGCGACACCCTCTACGACGCGCTGGACCAGATGCTCACCCTCAACGCCGCGGCCGCCGTGGTCACCCACGACGACGGCCGCTACCGCGGCGTCCTCGAACTCGACTCGCTGCGCACCCTCATCCACGCGGAGCGCGCCGGGGCCGCGGCAGCGCCCGGCCACCGGGAGGTGCGGTAGATGGCGGTCATCGCCGAGCCCCGCCCCCCGATGACCGAGACCGCCGCCACCCACGGGCGACTGCTCACCTACGGGCGGTACGCGGTCCTGCCGGTAGTCGTCGGCCTCGCCCTGCTCGCGCTCTACCTCTACGTCTCCGATCATCGGCTGGACCCCATCGAGCAGCGCAGTCTCAACGCCGACTACCTCACGAACCGGATCCTGAAGCATCTCGGCCTCACGCTCGTCGTGTCGGCCCTCATCCTGGTGATCGCCGTCCCCTGCGGCGTCCTGCTCACCCGCCCCTGGGCGCGCCGCTGGGCCTCGCCGATCCTGGTCGTCGCCAACATCGGGCAGGCACTGCCCTCCCTCGGGCTGATCGTGCTGCTGGCCGTCGGCTTCGAGACGCTGGGCGTCAACCAGATCGCGGTCATCGCGTTCCTCGTGTACGGAATCCTGCCCGTGCTGCGCAACACCATCGCCGGCCTGCAGCAGGTCGACCGCTCGGTGATCGAGTCGGCGCGGGGCATGGGAATGACCCGCTGGTCGGTGCTGCTCCAGATAGAGCTGCCGCTGGCCGTTCCGGTGATCCTCGCCGGTGTCCGTACGGCCCTCGTGATCACCGTCGGCACCGTGGCGCTGGCCACTTTCGTCGGCGCGGGCGGCCTCGGCGACGTCATCTCCAACGGCATCAGCTCCAGCCGCGATGTGGTCCTGCTGACCGGCAGCGTGCTGGTCGCCGCGCTGGCGCTGCTCGTCGACTGGGCGGCGTCGATCGCCGAAGACCTTCTCAAGCCACGGGGGCTGCAATGAACCGTCCGCGCAGGCGCCTGGGCGCGCTGCTGGCCGTGCTGTCCCTCACCGCGGTCTGCGCCGGCTGCTCGTCCACCTCCGGCGATCTGCCGTCGAGCGTCTCCGCGGGGCAGCTCAGGGGCGGCAGTATCGCGAAGGCCGTCGATCTGTCCGGCAAGAGCTTCACGGTCGGCTCGAAGGAGTTCACCGAGCAGACCGTCCTCGGCAACATCCTGATCTACGCCCTGCAGGCCGCCGGCGCGAAGACCAAGGACCAGACAGGTCTGACGGGTTCGGCGATCGTCCGCAAGGCGCTGCTCAGCGGCGACATCGACATGTACTGGGAGTATGCCGGTACCGGGTGGTCGGAGTTCCTCAAGAAGACGAGCGTTCTGCCAGGCGCCAAGGAACAGTTCGACGAAACGGCGCGGCTGGACGAGCAGCAGAACAAGATCACCTGGCTCGGCCCGGCGAAGTTCGGCGACCAGTACGCCATCGCCCGCGCCGGCGACGCCAAGGGCCCGGCCGGCAAGGTCGACAAGCTCAGCCAGCTCAAGCGGCTGGCGAAGGACCACCCGGGCGAGGTCACGCTGTGCGGCGCGGCCGAGTTCCTCGACCGGGAGATCGGCCCCCTGCAGAAGGTGTACGACGTGCGCATTCCGCCCACGCAGGTCTACCAGAACGCCTTCGCGCTGAACTTCGTCAATGTGGCCAAGCAGAGCCCCTGCAACTTCGCCGAGGTCTTCACCACGGACTCCCGCATCAAGTCCCTCGGCCTGAAGGTCGTTGAGGACGACAAGACCCACTTCCTGACGCAGCTGGTGGGGCTGACGCTGCGCCAGGACACCGCTCAGGAGAACCCGGAGTTGAAGACGCTGGTGCAACTGCTCGGGGACAAACTCACCCAGCAGGTGATCATCGAGCTCAACGGGATGGTGGACATCGACGGCGCGAGTCCGCAGCAGGCGGCGGTGAAGTTCCTCAAGGACGAGGGGTTCATCGCGTAGCGAGAAGAGTGTGCCCGGCCGCCCGCACCGTGAGACGCACCGCCGAGCCGCGCGTCCCGACTTTGAGCGCCACCCGGCCCGACGGCACATCGGAGTCGATCTCCGGGTAGTCGTCGCTGGAGATCCGCAGCACCAGCCGGTGTCCGGCCGCGATTCGGTAGTGCGTGGGCCAGATGTGCACGTCCAGGCCGTGGAACGCGCCCGGCGTCACCGGCGCGAGTGCGGTGTGCCCGTGCCGGTGGCCGGCCTTGAGCCATCCGGCGGTGATTCTCGTTCGCGTGCCGTCGGGTGCCTCGTCGTACAGCACCGCGGCGATATTGCCGTCGGTGGCGGTGAACGAAGCGCGGAGCGACACACCGGCATCTCCGGCCAGGACCAGGTCGCGTCTCAATGTCTCGGTGGAGAAGATGAGTTGTTGATGGCTCTGCGGAGCGTCGGTACCCGTGTTGACCGCGAAGGCGGCCTCGCCCCTCGCGCCGGGGGCGGTCCCGAGTGAGCCGTCGCCGCGCAGCGCGAGCGTCAGGGTATGGGCGCCGCGGGGCGGCCACGCGTCCCACTGGTGCCAGCCCGTGCCGACCCCGGGGCCGGGGATTTCGTACGAGGTGATGCGCGCGGCCGGCAAGGGGGCGCGCGGGTCGCCGGCCAGCCAGCGGTCCCACCACGCCAGATAGGGGCCGGGTCCGATGCCCGCGTGCTGGGTGCGCGGATCGCCGTGTTCCCAGGGGCCGGAGACGAGCCACACGTTCTGGGGCCGGGCGAGGTGGTTCTTGACCATGCCGTCGCGGTAGCGGTCGTACCAGCCGTTGATTTCGAAGGTCGGGACGGTCAGTCGGTCCCAGTGGGCCATGACGCTGCGGCCGCGCCAGAAATCGTCGTAGAGCGGGTGCGCGGCGTACGTCTGGAGCGTCGCGGGCGCGGTTGCCTGCTGCCAGTCGCGGATGCGGGGTGAGTAGATTCCGCCGCGGTAGATGGTGTTCTCGTACCAGTCGTGCAGGCCGTTCGTCGGGATGATCGCCTTCAGGTGCGGGGGCCGGTTCACGGCGGCGAGGAGACTGGTGTGTCCGCCGTAGCTGACGCCCATCTGACCTATGCGGCCCGTGGAGGACGGGTGCCGGGCGAGCCATTCGATCGCGTCGTGGTTGTCACGCTGTTCCTGCGGGCTGAAGGGGTCCACCGTGCCGGGCGAGGCGCCGGAGCCGCGGACCTGGCACACCAGCGCGTTGTAGCCCCGTGCCACGAAGTACGACGCCGTCTGACCGAAGTGCTCCAGGTTCGCGGGGTAGGCGGTGAACTCGTGGATGATGCCCGGGAAGCGACCGGTGGCCGCCTTGCCGTCGGGACCCGCGGGCCGGTAGAGCTGGGCGGCCAGATGGCTGCCGTCCCGCAGCGGCACCCTGACGTCCTCGCGTAGGACGCCGAAGAGCGCCGGCCGGTCGTAGGAGAAGAACGGGTCGCCCGGCACACCGGCTGTCGCACGGGCGGGCGCCGCGGATGCGGGCCGGGCGGGGGCGAGGGCGGCCGTCAGCGCGGCGGTCACACCGAGCCCGCACACGGTGCGGCGGGACAAGGGCAGGGCATGCCGTGTGCTTCCGGTGCCGGTCGGCTCGCGCATGTCGATGTCTCCTCACGGTGGTTCACAGGGATATGGCGCCGGTGAGCAGGGCTGCCGCGGTCATCACGAGGGTCGTGCCGAAGGCCCAGCGGAAGATGAAGCGCTGATGTTCGCCGAGCTGTACTCCGCTCATGCTGACGAGGATGAACGTGGAGGCGGTGAGCGGGCTGAGCGGGAACCCGGTGGTCATCTGGCCGAGGATCGCGGCCCGTGCGATCTCGGCCTCGTCGCCGCCGAAGCCGGACGCCGTGTGGGCGAGGACGGGCAGCACTCCGAAGTAGTAGGCGTCCGGTGTGAAGGCGAGGCTCAGCGGCATGCCGGTGATGGCCACGATCGGCGCGAGGTGTCCGCCCAGGGAGTCGGGCACGACCGAGACCAGCGCCTCTGCCATTTCCGTGATCATCTCGGTGCCGGTCAGGACTCCGGTGAAGACGCCCGCCGCGAAGATCATCGTGGTGACGAGGACGACGCTCTTCGCGTGCTTCTCCAGCAGGACCTGCTGTGCTTCCCAAGTGGGGTGGTTGACGAAGAGGGCGAGCGCGAAGGCCAGCGCGAACAGCACGGGCAGCGGCATGACTTCCATGACGAGCGCCACAAGCAGCGTGACGGTCAGGACGGCGTTGAACGCGGTCAGCCAGAGCGGCGGGCGTCCCTCCCGCACCACGAGGGGCGTACCCGGCCCGTCCCCCGAGACACGGGCGGCGAGCGGCCCCACGTCGCCCTGCTCCTGGGGGGTGTCCGGACCGGACACGGCGAGGCGGCGGCGCTCGCGTCGGCCGATCCAGTACGAGGCGAGCAGTACCCAGGCGATGCCGAAGCCCATCGCGGGGAGGACGGGTGTGAAGACGTCCGAACTCTCCAGGTCCAGCGCCGCCATGGCCCGCACCGTCGGCCCGCCCCACGGGATCATGTTCATCACGCCCGCGCCCAGGCAGACCACTCCCGAGAGGACCAACGGGCTCATGCCCAGGCGCTTGTAGACGGGCAGCAGCGCGGAGACGGTGATGAGGAACGTCGACGCGCCGTCACCGTCGAGTGCCACGCACATGGTGAGGACGGCCGTGCCGACGGCGATGCGTGCCGGGTCGTTCCGGGCGAGGAGAAGGATGCGGTTGATCAATGGGTCGAAGAGCCCGGCGTCCACCATCAACGTGAAGTAGAGAACGGCGAAAGCGATCATGATGCCGGTCGGGGCCACCGTGGTGAGCCCTTTGAGGATCATGTCCCCCATGTCGCCGGCGAAGCCGCCGACCAGGGCCGCCAGGACCGGCAGCAGCACGAGCGCCACCAGGACCGAGACCCGTTTGGTCATGGTGAGCAGGAGGAACAGGCCGATCGTGGAGAACCCCAGCGCTGCCAGCATGGTCGTCGCTCACCTTCTCGTACGGCTCGAGGGCCCCCGGCACTCCCGGTGGCCCGTGCTGCGGATGAGTGTCGGAGTGGCAGCGAATCGGCGTCCAGCATCAAACCGAGATCTATCCATGCTGTTCCCGCATCAATGGGCGTGTACGGCCCTAAGGTCGCTCGTCATGGACACCACTCTTCGTCAACTCAGCGCCTACGCCGCCGTGGCCCGGGTGGGCAGCTTCACCGCGGCCGCCGCTCAACTGCGCGTCTCCCAGTCCTCGCTCAGCCGCGCGGTGGCGGACCTGGAGCGGCTGGTGGGCGCTCGACTCCTCGAACGCGACACCCGGAACGTCGAGTTGACAGCCGCCGGCGTCGAGGCGCTGCGCATAGCCGAGCAGATCGTGAACGCTCATCAGTCGGGCATGAAGGAGCTGGAGCGCTTCCTGCTCGGTGAGTCGGGGACGGTCGCCGTGGCCACCCTGCCGTCGGTCGCCGCGGTCCTGCTGCCCGAGGTGATCCTGGACTTCCGTCGGCAACGGCCGCAGGTGGCCGTGCAGATCATGGACGGGCTCGAACAATCGGTACTGAGCCGGGTTCTGACCGGCGACGCGGACTTCGCCATCACGACCGGTGAGCCGTCGGGGCAGCTGGAGCACCGCCCTTTGGTACGCGACCGGTTCGTGGCCGTCCTGCCGCCGGACCATGCCCTGTCCGACCGTCCCGAGGTCACCTGGGACGACCTGGCACGTGAGCCCTTCCTCGCCGTCGGCCGCGCCTCCAGCGTGCGACGCCTGACCGATGCCGCGTTCGCACAGGCCGAGGCCCGGTCGGCGCCGGCCGCGGAGGCGGGCAACGTCGCCACGGTGGGCGGACTCGTGGCAGCCGGGCTCGGGGTCACCGCGATGCCCGCCCTGGTCCTGCCCCTCCTCGGGACGGGCCCGTTCATCCACAGGCCGCTCGTCGAACCGACGGTCCACCGGCGCCTCGACATCGCCCTGCGCGCGCGCCGCCCGCTCCCGCCGGCGGCCGACCGGTTCCTGGAGACTCTGCGGGAGTTCCGTGCGCGTCGGCACGAGCTGCCGGCCGGAGTGTCCTGGGCCTGATCCGCCGGCCCGCTCCGACTCATGCGTGAACCGCAAGGATTCATAGCCGTTTGTTGCTGGACTCACATGCTCACAGCTCGGCAGGCTGACTGGTGCCGCCGTCAAGCGAGTTGGGGAGCAGAGGGTGTCGAAGGTGTCGATCACGGGTCAGGATGCCGGTGGCCAGGGCCAGCTGCGCGGCCTCAAGGTGGTGGAGTTCGCGCACGTGGTGGCGGGTCCGCTGGCCGGCTCCCTCCTTGCCGACCAGGGCGCGGACGTCGTCCATGTGGAGCCGCCGGGCGCCGGTGACGCCGCACGGGCGATGGGCCCCACCAAGGACGGCCACCCGCTCTGGTTCAAGGTCGCCGGCCGCAATAAGCGGTCGGTCACGCTCGATCTCCACCAGGAGTCCGGGCGGCGGGTCGCCGAGCGTCTTGTCGCCTGGGCGGATGTCGTCATCGTCACCCTGCGGGTCGGCCGGCTCCGCTCGTGGGGGCTCGACTGGGAGTCCGTGCATCGCATCAACCCCAAGGCCGTCCTCTTGCAGATATCCGGCTTCGGCGCCACCTCGTCACGCGCCGACGAACCCGGCTTCGGGAAGGTCGGCGAGGCCCGCAGCGGCGTCGTACATCTGACCGGCTTCCCCGATGCCCCACCCGTGCACACCGGCTTCTCGCACGGCGACGCGGTGACCGGACTCATGGGCGCCTACGCGGTGCTCGCCGCACTGCACCGCCGCGACCACGACCCCGACTTCGACGGCGAGTGGATCGATCTCGCTCTCTTCGAGCCGCTGTTCCGGCTCGTCGAGTGGCAGGTCATCGTCCACGACCAGCTCGGCACGGTACCCGGACGCTCCGGCAACCAGCTCGCCGTCGCCCCCGCCGCCGTCATCAACACCTACCGGTCGAGCGACGGCGAATGGATCACGGTGACGTCGGCGACGCTCCGCTCCGTGCGTAACGTCGCCAAGCTGCTCGGCTTCGACGAGGCCGACTTCGCCACGCCGGAACAGCAGTTCGCCGGGCGCGCCCGCCTCGACGACGGCCTGCGAACCTGGGTGGCCGAGCGCACGGCGGCCGCCTGCCTCGAAGCGTTCGCACAGGCAGAGGTCGTGGCGTCCCGTGTGTTCAGCGCCGCGGACATCGCCGAGGACCCTGTCTACGCCGAACGCGGAGACATCGTCACCGTCGACGACGCCGACCTCGGCCCCGTACGCATGCAGTCCGTGATCCCCCACTTCCGGCAGCGACCGGGCACCGTCTGGCGGACCGGCCCTGCCCTGGGCCAGGACAACGACCTCGTCTACCGCGAGTGGCTCGGCCTGAGCGAGGACGAGCTCACCGACCTGGAGAAGCACGGTGTCGTCTGAACCCTCCCCCCTCCCCCGCCCACCCCTGCGCTCCCTGCTGTTCGTCCCCGGAAACCGTGCCGCGCTGTGGCTTCCCAAAGCGCGGGCGGCCGGGGCGGACGCGGTCGTCCTCGACCTGGAGGACGCGGTGCCGCAGGCCGAACGCGCGGCCGCCGTCCAGCAGGTGACCGAGGCGCTCGCCCGCCGGGCCGAGGGCTCGCTCCCGGGACCGGCCCTGTTCGTCCGCGTCACCCCACTCGACACCTGGGCGGCCGCCGACGAGCTGCGCGCCCTGTGCGGCCCCGGACTCACCGGAATCGTGCTGCCCAAGGTGACAGGCCCCGGCGACATCCGCTTCGCCGACCGTCTCCTCGCCTGGAGCGAGCACGAACACGGCCTGCCGCACGGCCACTTGGCCCTCATCCCCCTCCTCGAGACCGCTCAGGCGCTGCGCGAGGCCCACGCCTGCGCGACGGCCGCCGCACGCGTCGCCCACCTCGGCGCGATCACCGGGGCGGGCGGCGACGTGGAGCGTGCGATCGGTTACCGCTGGAGCCCGGAAGGCGCCGAGACGTACGCCCTGCGCGCCCGCGTCCTGCTCGACGCGCGTGCCGCGGGAATCCCGCATCCGGTGGCCGGGCTGTGGACCCGCATCGGCGATCTCGACGGCCTGCGCGCCTTCGCCGAGCAGAACCGGGCGCTGGGCTACGCGGGCATGATGGCGATCCACCCCTCTCATGTCCCGGTCATCAACGACGTGTTCGCGCCCAGCGCGGCCGAACTCGCCCGTGCGGCACGGCTGATCGCCGTGATGGAAGAGGCCCAGGCGTCCGGTGCCGGCGCGGTGACGTTCGACGGGGAAATGGTCGACGAGGCGATGGCCGCCACAGCGCGGGCGTTGCTGGAGCGGCACACCTGAGCGCCAGTCGACATGGTCGTCGGCGCCCTCACTCTTCGGTGCGGCCGTGCTTCGCGTCGGCCGCGCCCGCATCGGAGATGATCTCTCTGGCCTCTGCGGGGATGCTGTCGCTGGTGAAGATGGTGTTGTCCCGTACGACGTTGCCGCGCTCGCCGTCGACGAGGCCGGTGATGTTGGGGTTGGTCGCGTAGTTTCCGATCAGGGTCTGATCGCCGGTGAGGTTGCTGTTCTGGTTGTTGGCATGCGCCCACTGGCCGGCGGTGTCGAGGAAGACGTTGCGGTTCGCGGTCATGTAGCGGGATCCCTCGTCGAAGTACAGGCCGAGCTGCCCGCTGTCCTCGCAGAAGTTCCCCTCGATGGTGCCTTTGGGGTTGGCGGAGAGGGTGTAGATGCAGCCGGCGTCGAACATCGTGTGCACGACATTGCTCACGTGGTTGCCCACCACGTCGAGGTCCGTCAGAGTCGTGGGCGTGTCGTAGAGCGGCTGGAAGTCGTACAGTCCGCGGGCGATGTACTCAGGGCTGCCGCCCGGGTCGTTGGCGCCCCATCCGTAGCCGATCCCGATGCCGGTGTACGGCATGTCGGAGACGTCGTTGTGCTCGATGGTCAGCCGGGTGGCGTAGCTGGCGAAGATGCCGTCCTGGTCGAGGTACTCCAGCGCCGTGGAGAAGACGCGGTTGTTGCCGATCAGGATGTCGCGGTTGGTCATGCGCTCGTCGGACGGGTGGTGCGCGTCAGGACGCACTCCGCCGACCACGATGCCGCCGCCGGCGCTCGCGGTGAACGTGTTGCCGGTGACGGAGATGTTCTGCGCGCCCAATCCGACGCCGGTGGCGTGTGCGTTGGCGTCGTTGCCGATGCCGAGCCCGACCGAGCCGAGGTTGACGAAGCGGTTGTCGGCGAAGGTGATGCCGTTCGCCGCCGACACCTGCACGGCCGCGGGCGCCTGTGCCCAGTTGTTGCGTGCTCCCTCAAATCCCCGGCAGCCGACCGCACACGACGTGAAGGCGTCGGCGGGCCGGTGGGGCTGCACGCCGGTGATGAACGCGCCCGTCTGCTGGTTGGCGTATCCGTTGGGCGAGCTGGGGTGCAGCCAGGTGGTGCCGGTGAAGGTCATTTTCTGGAACCGGAGGTCATTGGCCGGCTCGTCGTAGGTGCCGCCGACCTCGATCAGCGTTTCCATGCGCGGCAGCTCGACCTGTGCGCTCTCCAGGTCCTGTCCCTCGAGCGGCTTGTAGTACAGCGTGCCGGCGGTCGTGTCCAGGTACCACTCTCCGGGCTCGTCGAGGAAGCTCTTGGAGTTCAGCAGCCAGAACGTCGGCGTCCGGAACGGGGACTGGATGGTGTCGTATCCATAGGTGTTGTTGTCCCAGGCGGGTTGCTGCATCACGACCCTTGAGCCGGAGATGCTCTCCACGGGTGCGAAGCGGTTGGTGAACGACAGCTTCGCCTGGAGTTCGATGCGCTTCTGGTCGGGCAGCGTGGCCAGGTGATCGAGGTCCGGATTGTCGAGGGTGAAGCCGGTCGGGTCGAGCGAGATGTCGGACCGGTTCAGCGCGAGGCGCGCGCGCTGTGCCGGGACGCCGTCGACGTAGAGCTGACGGGTGTCGAAGCCGGTGCCGACATGTGCCTTGTAGATGCCCTTGTCCGGGTCGTCGAGCTCCCAGTCGGTGACCGGGTCCGCGCCGCTCACCACGGGCTTCGCTCCGGGCACGGCCTTCCAGGTCACCGTGTGCCCGTCGCGGCCGGAGTCAGCTGCGCCGAAACGCAGCGGCGAGGTGAGCCGGTGGGTCCCGCCCAGGAGGTTCACGGTGACGTCGCCGTCGCCTCGGGCAGCGAGGACCTGTGCCCGGCGCTGCGCCTCCGCCAGCGTCTTCAACGGCCGGCTGACCGTGCCTGGCCCGTGGTCGTCGGCGCGCGGAGCGCCGGTGGGAGCAACGACGAGTCTGTACCCCTTTGGAGCGGCGTGTGCGTCGGAGGGCAGGGCGGCGAGCAGTCCGGCGGCCAGGGTCGCGGCGGTCGCCACGACGGACGTTCTTGTGTGCCGTGCGAGGAGCGAGTGCATTGGCTACGTCCTTTCTTCGCGGTCGGGGTGGTCCGGGCCGGTCACGGCCCGGCGGTGCGCGGCACTTCGTTGACGGGGTGCGGTACGAGGAACCGGGGAGGACCGGGGTGGTGCTGCTGCGTGCCGGCGTGGTGACCGGCCGCTGTGAGCAGTCGTCGTCCTGCGTGATCGGGCCGGATGCCGGGACCTTCGGGTGCGGCGGTGTGCTGTCGCCCTGACGCCGTTATCGCTTCCTCGTCGACCTCGATGCCCAGGCCCGGCGAGTGACCGAGGACGAAGGCACCGTCCTCGACGTGCAGATCGAGGGAGAGGCCGAGGGGCGGCTGGAGGTTCTGCAGCTCTGCGGCGATGAGGTTGGGGACGGATGTCGCGGCGTGCAGGAGCGCCACGGGAGTGTCGCCGATCGGGCTGACGGGCAGGTCGTGGGCGTGAGCCAGGGCGGCGACCCGTAGAAAGTGGGTCACGCCCCAGACCGCCGCTGTCTGGACGATGTCGATCGCGCCCCGGGCCAGCAGCGGCCGGTACTGCTCAAGGCCGCTGAGGTTCTCCCCGCTGGCGACCGAAGCCCGGATTCCTCGTCCGACGGCAGCCATTCCTTCGGCGTCCCAGCGCCGGACGGGTTCCTCGACCCAGGTGAGGTCGAGCGTGCGTTCCAGTTCCCCGACGTGACGGACTGCCTGCTTGCGGGTCCAGGTCTCGTTCGCGTCGAGCATCAGGGCCGGCCGCGCGCCCCCTCCGGCCTTGGTCAGTACCTCTCGTACGAGGGTCAGCCGGTCGCGGTCCCGCTCGACGTCGAGGCCGCCCTTGAGCTTGGCCGCCCGCAGGCCGTGCTCGGCGTAGGTCTGGTAGACGTGGGCCAGTTCGTCGTCGCTCAGGGCGATGTCCAGGGCCGATGCGTAGGCGGGGACCCTCCGGTCGCCTCCGCCCAGAAGGCGCCACAGCGGTTCGCCCGCCGCCTTCGCCTTGATGTCCCACAGGGCGGTGTCGAGAGCACCGATGGTCCCGAAGAGGGCTCCGGCGTGGCCGGCCTTGAAGGTGTGCCGCAGCATGCGGTCGTAGAGCGCGGTCACGCACCGCGGGTCCTCGCCGTCGATGGCGGAGAAGACGGCGTCCACTGCTATGTGAGGTCCCAGTCCGACGCCGGTGATGCCCGCGTCGGTGTCCACCAGGATGATCGGCACCGGAGTGACCCCGTCGACGTAGACGCCGTTGGCATCACCGATGGGCCGGCCCCATTCCTGGACGGTCGTGAGGGTGCGAAACCCGGTTATCCGCATGTCAGCCCTTCGTGGCACCGGCGGTGATCCCGTCGGCGATCTGGCGCTGGAAGAAGAGGTAGAGCACGAGGACCGGCAGTGCGGCGATCAGCACCCCGGAGGCGAAGGTGGGGATGTCGTCGGAGTACTGCCCGCGCAGTGAGGTGACTCCGACCATGAGGGTGCGGTGTTCGGGGGACGGCATCATCAGCAGGGAGATGAGCACGTCGTTCCAGCAGAACAGGGCGTTGAGGATGCCGACGGACAGCAGAGCCGGGCGGCCGATCGGCAGCATGATCCGCCAGTAGACGCCGTACGTCGTGTTCCCGTCGATCCTGGCCGCGTCCATGATCTCGCCCGGGATCCCGGAGAAGTAGCTCGTCATCAGGAAGATCGTGAACGGGAGGAACTGCGCGACGTAGGCGAGGATCAGCCCCGGATAGGTGTCCATGAGACCGCTGTCCGCCATGACCCGCGCAAGCGGAACCATGATCACCTGGAACGGGATGAACAGCGCCGCGAGAAAGCACAGGAACAGGGCCCGTGAGCCCCGGAACCGCAGGTGGCTCAGCGCGAAGCCGGCCATCGAGCCGATCAGCAGCAGGAGGGCGACAGCGAACGCCACCACGATGACGGAGTTGGCGAAGTACCGCCCGAGGCCCACACTCGTCCATGCCGTGGCGATGTTGTCCCAGGACAGGGAACTCGTCAGGGAGAACCGGTCGAGGATGTAGTCGTGCCGGGTCTTCATGGCGACGTTGGCGGTGAACACCAGAGGGTAGATCGTCGCCACGGCCAGGGCGGCCATCGGGACGGCGACCACCCACACACGCAGGCGCACGCGGCGCATCAGTGCTCCCTCCCCGCGCGGCGGAGCAGCGCGATCTGCGCGAGCCCCACCACGAGCATCAGGAGAAAGAGAACCGTCGAGGCGGCCGAGGCGAGCGCCGGCCGGTTCATCTCCCCCTGCTGGACCCAGATGTAGTACTCGGGCAGATAGGTGGACCCCTCCGGACCGCCGCTGGTCATCACGTAGAGCAGGCCGAACATGGACGTCAGCATCCCGATCATGGTGGTGACGAAGACGAACTGAAGGGTGCGGGACAGGCCCGGGACGATCACGTGCCAGATGACCTGGGGCAGCGACGCGCCGTCCACCCGGGCGGCGTCGAGGAGTGTGGCGTCCAGGGTGGAGAACCCGGCGAGGAAGACCACCAGGGCCATCCCGAACGTCGCCCAGACGTGAACGCCGACAACCGTGAACATGGCGATGTCCGGATCGCCGAGCCAGTCGACGGGGTCGATACCGATGTTCCCGAGAGCCGCGTTGAGCGGGCCGTCGAAGGCCAGCAGCAGGTTGAAGATCGCGCCGACGAGCACCGGAGAGAGCACGGCCGGAAAGAAGTAGACGCTGCGGTGGATCCGGTGCCCGGGCACGCGCAGATAGATGAACGTCGCGAGCAGGCCGGGAATCGCCACCGCCACCGGAAGCAGCAGCACGAGCAGGCCGACGTTCTGTAGGGCTGTGCGAAAGAGCGGGTCCCGGAACAGTTCCGCGTAGTTGTCCAGGCCGACCGCGGTCCCGTCGCGCTCGCCGTCGCCGGTGAAGGAGAAGTTGACGCCCATGAGCAGCGGGACCAGGCGGAACGCCACGATGACCACAATGGCCGGGAGCACCAGGACGTAGGGCGCGAGGCGTTCGGCACGCCGCCCACTGACGCGCCGCGGGGCATGCACCCCGGAATCCGTACGGCGCGTGCGCTGCCCGGCCTGTGTCTCGTCGGTCCGCCCGGTATCAGCCGGGCGGACCGACGAGGGCGAACCCCGGAGCGGCACGGGCTCAGCCCTTCTGGTCGGAGTCGGCCAGTTTCTGCAAGGCGTCGTCGACGCTGGTCGATCCGCTCAGGATCTGCTGGGACAGCCTCCCCATCAGATCCAGCGTCTTCGAGGACAGCGCGACGTGCAGTGCGGGCTTGCCGGTTTCGATCTCCGACACGATCGTGGTGAGGGCCTGGCCGCCGCCCGACACATCAAGGGTCGAGTCGGATGCGACCGCGCCGGCGTCGGCGTAGAACGCCTTGAGAGCGTCCTTCGACGTCAGGGAGCGCACCAGGTCTGCGGCCAGTTTCGGCTTCTTCGTCCACTCGGCGACCCCGTAGCCGATACCGCCGTCGTACGGAAGGCCGGGGTCGGCTTCGGAGTTGACGAGCGGAGCCCGCATCACGCCGATGTCGTCCGGGTCCAGGAACTCGCTGAAGTCCTTCCAGTGGCCCACGTCCGACATCAGCCCCACGATGTGGGCGGCCTCACCGGACTGGAAGCGGGCGAAGGCGTCGTTGAACAGCGCGGTCGAGTTGGCCCCGTCGTTGTTCAGGCCGGCGTCCTCGGCCTCCTTCCAGAGCTCGAAGATCTGTCGCACATGGGGTGAGTTCCAGTCCCGGTTCCCGGCGATCCAGTCGTCGTACTCCTGCGGTGTGAGGACGCCTGGCCCCAGTCCCGAGAGGAAGAACTGGATGCCGATGCCCTCCTTGTTTCCGAGGGAGAGACAACTGGCCTTGGTCTTCTCGGCGATGGCCTTGCAGTCGTCGCGGAACTCCTGCCACGTCGTCGCCGGGCGTTCGGGGTCGAGACCGGCGTCGTCGTAGAGCGCCTTGTTGTAGTAGACCGGATGCCCCTGCAACGTCACCGGCGCGGCATAGACCTTGCCCTGCGCGGTGAAGGCCTCCCAACCCGCCAGCCGTTTCCTGTCCTCGGCCACGTAGTCGTCCAGGGGCAGGAGGGCGTCCGTACGGTCGCGTATCTCACCGCCGCCGTTGAAGAGCATGACGTCGGGGCCCTTGCCGGACTGAATGGCCGTGCCCAGCAACGTGTAGTACTGGTCGAACGGCTGGGCGACGAACTCCACCTTCACGTCGGGGTGCTTCTCGGCGAAGTCGGCTTTCGCCTGCTTGATGTAGGAGGCGGCCGACTCCTCGCCGGACTTCCAGTCCCAGACCACGAGCTTGTCGTCCGCGTTGTCGGAAGAGGAGCCGGATCCCGCGCTGCCGCAGCCGGGCAGCGTCATCGCCGCGACCAGGACGGCCGCCCACAGTGCTCGCCGCTTCATGCCGATCACTCTCCGTTACCTTGCGGGGACCCTCCGCCCGCCGATGACCCGGAAACGTAACTCGTATGACGTATGACGTCAATGGCTGTCGCGTATGATGGCGCCTCGAGTCGCCCGCGTGGTCGCGGGACCACCGGAGGAAGCCATGACGGCAACGCAGCCAGCAGCCGAGAGCAGTTCGGCGCCTCCCGCCTGGGCACGACGGCCGACCAACCTCGCGAAGGCGGTCACGGCCGAGTTGGTGGGGCGCATCGTTCGCGGGGAGCACCAGCCGGGGACGCCGCTCCCGCCCGAGCCCGCTCTGTGCGAGGCCTTCGCGGTGAGCCGGACCGTCATCCGGGAAGCCGTGAAGATCCTGCAGGAGAAGGGACTGGTGCAGGTCCGCCAGGGTGCCGGCACCATGGTGACCGAGCCGGCGAAGTGGAACATGCTCGACGAGCACGTCCTGGCGGCGAGCATCGACCAGGACGAGAGTCTGCAGCTCCTCGACGACCTCGTGGTCACACGGCGGCTGCTGGAGTCCGACATGGCGCACGTCGCCGCCCGGTTGGCCACTCAGGACGTCGTTGATCGACTGCGCACACTGGTGGACCGGATGGACGAACTCGTGGACGACCACGTCACGTACGCGGAGCACGACCGCGCCTTCCACGACGTCATCATGCAGGCGTCGGGAAACCGCATCGCCCGTGGGGTGGTACGCGCCCTGGAGAGCCAGGTCGTCAACACCGCGCGGTACATGGGCCGGCCCGAGCGCGCCATGTGCATCGCGTCCAACCGCGGCCATCGCCGGGTGTACGAGCGCATCGCCGCCCACGACCCGAGCGGTGCGGCCGAGGCGATGTTCACCCACATCACCGAAGCCTGGCTCGTCCGCCGCAGCGCACCGGGCGACCCGGTGCGGCTGGACCGTTAGCGGGCGCCACCGCCGGTGGCGCCAGGCCTCAGCCGAGGAACGACAACCGAACCCGCCTGTTCGAGTTGTCCCGATTCGTGTCCACCAGGCACACCGACTGCCACGTCCCCAACTCCAGCCGCCCACCCAGCACCGGCAGCGTCGCGTGCGGTGGCACGAGGGCCGGGAGGACGTGGTCGCGGCCATGGCCGGGGCTGCCGTGGCGGTGCTGCCAGCGGTCGTCGGCCGGGAGGAGGGTGTGCAGGGCGGCGAGGAGGTCGTCGTCGCTGCCCGCGCCTGTCTCGATGATCGCGATGCCGGCGGTGGCGTGGGGGACGAAGACGTTGAGCAGGCCGTCGCGGTCGGCGGCCGTCTCCCGCAGGAAGGCCTCGCAGTCGTGGGTGAGGTCGACGACCCGCTCCGTGGAACCGGAGCTCACGTTCAGCACGCGGGTGGTGAAGGCATCTGACATGCGTCCCATCCTCGCGCACACGACCCGCTGCGCATGTCATCGGACCGGCCGGGTCCGGCACGAGGGGTCCACACCGCGAGACGGGCGTTGACCGCGAGCATGTCATCTGGCTACTTTCGGCCGCATGTTGCGTTCAGCCCTGCTCACCACGCGCGGTCACATCGACCTGCTGCGGGTGGCCTCCGCCGCGTGTCGCCGCGGCTGCTGACGCCCTTCTCTCGCCTTCATCGCGCCTGCGCGCCCTCCTGCCCGCACGCCTGATGCGCTGATTCGCTGATCCGCATCGGGCACTGCGGTGCTCGGGCGCGCTTCATCACCGGTCGCTCCCCCTCATGAACCCATGGAGCATCCATGAGCATCAGCCATGCCCCGCCCGGCCCGCACGAACCCGATATTTCGCCTATAGGAGAGAAAGGCAGTCCCGCTCCAGCCCCCACGCCCGACCTCGTCCCCCTCGTCCCCGCCTCCTCCCGCCGCACCCGCGTCCCCCGCTGGCTGCGCCGCACCACCGGCCCGCTCCTGCTGCTGGCGCTCTGGCAACTGCTCAGTGCCACTGGCCTGTTGACCGCCGATGTGCTCGCCTCGCCCGGCCGTATCGCGCAGGTCGGGAGTGATCTGATCGCCGACGGTTCGCTGCCGTCCGCCATGGGGACCTCGCTGCAGCGGGTCGCGTTCGGGCTGCTGCTGGGCACGGTCGTCGGCACCGGACTGGCCCTGGTGTCCGGGCTGTTCCGGATCGGGGAGGATCTCGTCGACGCTCCGGTGCAGATGCTCCGGACCGTGCCCTTCGTGGGGCTCATCCCGCTGTTCATCATCTGGTTCGGTATCGGTGAGGCTCCCAAGGTCGCCATCATCACGCTCGGCGTCACCTTCCCGCTGTACCTCAACGTCTACGCCGGGATCCGGGGCGTGGACGCCCAGTTGATCGAGGCCGGGGAGTCCCTGGGGCTGTCGCGGTGGGGGCTGGTGCGGCATGTCGTGCTGCCGGGTGCGCTGCCCGGCGCGATGACCGGGCTGCGCTACTCGCTCGGCATCGCCTGGCTCGCGCTCGTCTTCGCCGAGCAGGTCAACGCGGATTCCGGCATCGGGTTCCTCATGGTGCAGGCGCGGGACTTCCTGCGGACCGACGTGATCGTGGTCTGCCTGGTCGTCTATGCCTTCCTCGGCCTGCTGGCCGACTTCGTCGTCCGCTCCCTCGAAAGGCTGCTGCTGCAATGGCGACCGACGTTCACCGGCCGGTGAACCCCAACGTGAACCCCCAGTCCACTCAGGCCGTGCACGTCGAGGGGCTGACCCGCTCCTTCGACGGGCGGCCCGTCATCGACCGGCTCCGACTCGACGTCCGCCCGGGCGAATTCGTCGCCCTCCTCGGCCGCAGCGGCTGCGGCAAGTCCACCCTGCTGCGCATCCTCGCCGGGCTCGACCGGGACATCGAGGGCACCGTCCTGGTGCCGCGCCGCAAGGCCGTCGCCTTCCAGGCGCCGCGGCTCATGCCATGGAAGAAGGTGTGGCGCAACGTGCTGCTCGGCCTTCCGGGCAAGCCCGGCCGAGCCGTCGCCGAGCAGGCGCTCAAGGAGGTCGGCCTGGACCACCGTACGGACGCCTGGCCCAAGACGCTCTCCGGCGGCGAGGCCCAACGCGCCTCCCTCGCACGAGCGTTGGTGCGCGAGCCCGATCTGCTGCTGCTCGACGAGCCGTTCGGGGCGCTGGACGCGCTCACCCGCATCAAGGCCCAGCGTCTGGTGGGTGAGTTGTGGCAGCGCCGCGGGTGCGCGGTGCTGCTCGTCACGCACGACGTCGAGGAGGCGGTCCTGCTCGCCGACCGCGTTCTCGTGATGGACGACGGTGTCATCGCGCACGAGCAGGAGATCGACCTCGACCGGCCCCGTGACATCACCGACCCCCGGTTCGCGGAGCTGCGCGCCGGACTGCTGGAACGGCTCGGCGTCGACACGGCCGCCGAAGCCGCCTGAACTCCCTCACCCCGAAGAACGGATCCATCATGCGACGACGCCTCGTCCCCGCCGCGCTGCTCCTCCCCCTCGCCCTGCTGCTCACGGCCTGCGGCGGGAGTTCGTCCGCCAGTACGGGGTCCGACACCGACGGCAAGGGCTCGCTCACCCTCAACGTCGGTGACCAGAAAGGCGGTTCCGAAGCCATCCTGCGCGCCGCCGGAGAGCTCAAGGACCTCAACTACAAGATCAAGTGGTCCACGTTCACCTCCGGCCCGCCACTCCTCGAAGCCGTCAACGCCAAAGCCGTCGACATCGGCGGCGTCGGCAACACCCCGCCGGTCTTCGCGGCCGGGGCCGGCTCCAAGATCAAGGTGGTGGCCGCCTGGCACGGCACGTCCCGGGGCGACGCCATCCTCGTGCCCAACGGGTCGAAGCTGAGGAGCACCGGGGACCTGAAGGGCAGGTCCGTCGCCGTCGCGCAGGGGTCCTCCGCGCACTACCAACTCGTCGCCTCCCTCAAGGCGGCCGGGCTGACCCTCGGCGATGTGCACGTCAAGTACCTCCAGCCGGCCGACGCTCTCGCCGCGTTCACGTCCGGCAAGGTCGACGCATGGGCGGTCTGGGACCCGTACACCTCGCAGGTGCTCCAGGCCAAGCAGGGGACGGTTCTCACGACCGGCGAAGGCGTGACCAACGGTCTCCTGTTCCAGGTGGCGGCGCCCTCCGCGCTTCAGGACAGCAAGAAGACGGCGGCCATCGAGGACTACCTCGGCCGGCTCCGCCGTGCCTACGACTGGGTGTACGACCACCCGGAGGCGTGGGCGAAGGTGTGGGCCAAGGAGACCGGGCTGCCGTACGAGGTGGCGCTGGCCTCGGTGAAGCGGACCAACGCCTCCCGGGTCGCGGTCGCCGTCGACAAGCCGCTCATCGCCTCCGAGCAGGAGATCGCCGACGCGTTCGCCGAACTGAAGTTGATCCCGCAGCGGGTCGACTTCGCCAAGTTCACCGACGCCCGCTTCAACGGCGCCCTGCCGCCGTCCACAGCGAAGCCCCGTGTCTACAAGGACTCCTGATGAGGGCGTGATCCCGCGGGAAGATCCCCGCACCCCACGCGGTTAGTAGAAGCGTGAACAACACCGAGGTAGTCGTCATAGGCGCCGGCCAGGCGGGTCTGGCCGGCGCCTATCACCTGCGGCGCACCGGATTCGAGCCGGAGCGGGACTTCGTGGTGCTCGACCACTCCCCCGGGCCGGGCGGCGCCTGGCAGTTCCGGTGGGCTTCGCTGACATACGGCAGGGTGCACGGGATGCATGCGCTGCCCGGCATGGAGCTCACGAGCGCCGACCCGGCGCGGCCGTCCTCCGAGGTCATTACCGAGTACTTCGACCGGTACGAGCGCACCTTCGATCTGCGGGTACGGCGCCCCGTCGATGTCCATGCCGTGCGCGAGGGCGAGGCGGGGCGGCTGCTCGTGGAGACCTCGGACGGTGTGTGGTCGACCCGGGCGCTGATCAACGCGACCGGGACCTGGGACCGGCCGTTCTGGCCGCGCTATCGCGGTCAGGAGACCTTCCGGGGGCGGCAGTTGCACACCGCGCAGTATCCGGGGCCTGAGGAGTTCGCCAGGCTGCGGGTCGTCGTGGTGGGCGGGGGTGCGTCCGGTACGCAGCATCTGCTGGAGATCGCCCCGTACGCGGCGGCCACGACCTGGGTCACCCGCCGGCCGCCGGTCTTCCGCGAGGGGCCCTTCGACGAGGACGCCGGTCGTGCCGCGGTCGCGCTGGTGGAGGAGCGGGTGCGGCAGGGGCTGCCGCCGCGGAGTGTGGTCTCCGTCACCGGGCTGCCGTTGAACGACGCGATTCGGCAGGGGCTCGCGGACGGGGTCCTGGACCGGCAGCCGATGTTCGACCGGATCACCCCGGACGGGGTGGCGTGGAACGACGGGCGGCACGTGCCCGCCGACGTCATTCTGTGGGCGACCGGATTCCGGCCCGCCATCGACCATCTGACACCGCTGAGGCTGCGTGAGCCGGGCGGCGGGATCCGGCTCGACGGGACCCGCGCGGCCGCCGATCCGCGGGTCCATCTGGTCGGCTACGGTCCGTCGGCGAGCACGATCGGCGCCAACCGGGCGGGCCGTGCGGCCGTGCGGGACATCAGGCGGCTGCTCGCCGAGGAGCCCGTCGCCGCGTGATCTCCCTGCCGGTCACGTCTTCGCCTGCGGGCTCTTCTGGAGGGAGTTGAACTCCGCCACGTTGCGCTGGTGCTCGGCGTAGTCGGCCGTGAAGCGGGTGTCGCCCTGCTTGACCGTGACGAAGTACAGCCAGTCGCCCGGCGTCGGAGTGACCGCCGCACGCAGTGCCTCCTCGCCGGGGTTGGCGATGGGCGTGGGCGGCAGCCCCATGCGCTGGTACGAGTTGTAGGGGCTCTCGATCCGCAGGTCGTCGAGGGTCGTCTGCACGGTGGAACGGTTCAGGGCGTAGTTGATGGTGGAGTCCATCTGGAGCGGCATACCGCGTTCGAGCCGGTTGTAGATGACCCGGGCCACCTTGCCCATCTCCGCCTTGGTGGAGGCCTCGGCCTGCACGATGCTCGCGATGGTGACCGCCTGATAGACGTTCATCGCGTTGCGCTGCGCGCCGGCGGCGATCGGGACGCCGTTGAACCTCTGGTTGGCGGTGTCGACCATCGACGACAGCAGCGCCTCCGGCGTCGCCTTCTCGTCGATCGGATACGTCGCCGGGAAGAGATAGCCCTCCGGGTTGCCCTCGGCGTGGACCGGCAGCTTCAGGTTGGCCTTGCCCAGGGACTTCTTGGTGGTGCCCGGCGGCAGCTCGAGGGCCTTGTCGACGGCGTCGTAGACCTGGCCCGCGCGCCAGCCCTCCGGGATCACCAGGGACACCGGCTTGGCTTCTTCCTCGCCGCCCAGGGTGAGCAGCGGCACCGCCACGGCGGTGCCGGCCAGGACGGCCCCGGTCGCGATGAGGGCGATACGGCCCCGGCGCGTCAGTCGCATGGTGCTTCGTGGCGGAGTGTTGAAGTGCATGCGCAAACCGTAACCCGCATATCGTCACAAACTCCGCATATCTTCAGCTTGTCGGCTCCAGTTGGGCGTCCCTGCGGACCAGCGCCGCGTACCGGCCCTCGCGACCCAACAGCTCCTCGTGCGTGCCGCGTTCGACCGCGCGCCCGGCGTCCAGGACCACGATCTGGTCGGCACCCCGAATGGTGGACAGGCGGTGCGCGATGGTGAGCGTGGTGCGGTTGGCCGACAGCGCGTCGATCGCTTCCTGGACGGCGTGTTCGGTGCGGGTGTCCAGGGCGCTGGTCGCCTCGTCGAGGATGAGCACGGGTGGGTCGCGCAGGATGGTGCGCGCGATGGCCAGGCGCTGCTTCTCGCCGCCGGAGAAGCGGTGCCCGCGCTCGCCGACGACGGTGTCGTATCCGTCGGGAAGCGCGGCGATGTGGTCGTGGATCTGGGCCGCCTTCGCCGCCTGCTCGAGTTCCTCGTCGGTGGCGTCCGGCTTCGCGAAGCGCAGGTTCTCGGCGATCGAGGCGTGGAAGAGGTACGTCTCCTGGGAGACGACGCCGACCGCGCGGGCGAGGGTGTCGAAATCGAGGTCGCGGACATCGACGCCGTCGAGGGTGACCCGGCCGCCCGTGACGTCGTACAGCCGCGGCACCAGATAGCCGAGCGTGGACTTGCCCGCGCCGGTCGGGCCGACGATGGCGAGGCTGCCGCCGGCCGGGACGGTGACGTCGATGCTGTCGAGGATCGGCCCGCTCTTGTCGTCGTACCGGAACTCGACGTTCTCGAAGCGGACCTCGCCCTTCACGCGGTCCAAGTGGACGGGGTCCTCGCGCTCGGTGATGTCTATGGGCAGGTCGAGGTACTCGAAGATGCGCTGGAACAGCGCGAGTGAGGCCTGGATCTGGACGCCGGTGCCGAGGAGGCTCACGGCCGGGCGGAACAGGCCCTGCTGGAGCGAGACGAAGGCGACGATCGTGCCGATCGAGACCGCGGGGCCGCCGAGTTGGAGGGCCATGCCCGCGGCCCAGTAGATGACGGCGGGCATCGCGGCCATGACGATCGTGATGACGGCCATCCGCCAGCGCCCGGCCATGCTCGACCGCACTTCGAGGTCGACCAGTTCCTCGGACTCCTCCCCGAACGACTTCGTCAGCGAGTCGGAGCGGCCCATCGTGCGGCCGAGCAGGATGCCGCTGACCGAGAGCGACTCGGTGACCGTGGCGGCCATCGCGGCCATCTGCTTCTGGCGCTGGGTGGTGATCTTTCTGCGTTCGTCGCCGACGCGGCGGCTGATCCACACGAACACCGGCAGCAGGAGCAGCGAGACGACGGTCAGTCGCCAGTCGAGGGCGATCATCGCGACGATCGTGGCGACCACGCTGGTGAAGTTGGCGACCAGTGAGGTGGCGGTGGAGGTGACGGTGGCCTGCATGCCGCCGATGTCGTTGGCGATGCGGGACTGGACCTCGCCGGTGCGGGTGCGGGTGAAGAAGGCGAGCGACATGCGTTGCAGCCGGCCGTAGACGGCGGTGCGCAGGTCGTGCATGACGCGCTGGCCGACCGTCGTGGAGATCAGGGTCTGCAGGACGCCGAAGACGCTGGTGAGGACGGCGCTGAGGATCATGCCGAGCGCGAGCAGGCTGAGCAGCCCTGTGCGGCCCTGCGGGATCGCGGTGTCGAGGATCGCCTTCAGGAAGAAGGGGGTGGCGACGGAGACGAGGGACGCGGCGCCGACCAGGAGGCCGACTACGGCGAGGCGTCCGCGGTACGGACGGAAAAGTGTCAGGATGCGCCGCACCTGCCGGGGCTTCTCCTCAACATCGGCGGACGGGGTCAACACGGGTTCGTGGTCGGGTTTCATGGGCTCCTACGGGTGGTGAGTCGACGGTGACTGACGGAGAGTAGCTCATTGTTACCTATACTCACAATGAACGGCGTCCTGATATTGTTCCCGCATGACCACCCCCGATTCCGACGGTCAGCTGGCCGAGCAACTGCTGCGGTTCACCCGGCGTGTGCACCGGATCCAGAAGCGGCACATCGAGCAGTCCGGCCTGGGCGTCACCCCGGCCCAGTCCCGGCTGCTGCGCACCCTCGCGCACTATGACGCGCCGCCCCGCATGGCCGACCTCGCCGAGCGGCTGGAGGTGGTCCCGCGGGCCGTCACATCGCTGGTCGACGGGCTGGAGGCGAGCGGGAAGGTGCGGCGGGTGCCCGATCCCAGCAACCGGCGGGTGATCCGCATCGAGTTGACGGACGACGGGCGCAAGGCACTGGGCGAGTTGCATGGGGCGCGGAGAGCGGCGGCCGACGAGATTCTGGCGCCCTTGACGCATGTGGAGCGCGCGGTGCTCGGCACGCTGCTGGACACGCTGGTGGACAAGGCGCACCACGGTTGAGACATGCCACGGCCACCGCCCCCGGAGAGGAGCGGTGGCCGCGTGAAGGCGCGAGGCGTCAACTGACCTCGGGTGCGGGCTCCTTGGCCGACTGGGTGGGTACGGCGGCGGGGGCGGGAGCATCCGTTTCCGGAGCCTCGTGGGAAGCGGGGGACTCGTCGGCCTCGGTCCTGGGCTCGACCTCTCCGCTCAGCACCTTCTTCGCCCGCTCCGTGTCCAGCGCGCCCTCCCACCGGGAGACGGCGAACACGGCGACGCAGTTGCCGAGCAGATTCGTGACGACGCGCATCGAGTCCATGATGCGGTCCACGCCGAGGAGCAGGGCGACGGCACCGGCGGGGATGGCACCCAGCGAGGAAGCGGTCGCGGACAGGGCGAGGAAGGCGGAGCCGGGGATGCCGGCCATGCCCTTGCTGGTGAGCATCAGCACCAGGATCACGGTGATCTGCTGGCTCAGGCTGAGGTCCACGCCCACGGCCTGGGCGATGAACAGCGTGCCGATGGACAGGTAGAGCGAGGCTCCGTCGAGGTTGAAGGAGTAGCCGGTGGGCAGCACCAGGCCCACGGCGTCGTCGCGGGCACCGGCCTTGCGCAGCTTCTGCATCACGCGCGGCATGACGGACTCGGTGGAGGCGGTGCCCAGCGCGAGGAGCATTTCCTCACGGATGTAGCGCAGGAACTTCCAGAGACTGAGCCCGGTGACCATCTTGAGCGCGACGGCGAGGAGCGCGATGAAGAACGCCGCAGCCGCGTAGCACAGGACGATCAGCTTGGCGTAGGTCTCGATGACGCCGAGCCCGTACTGGCCGATCAGGACGGCCATCGCGCCGAACACCGCGATCGGGGCGAGCCGCATGATGAAGCCGACGACAGCGAAGATGATCTCCTGAGCCTGCTCGATGGCGGGCAGGACCTTCGGCACCTTGGTGTGGCCGAGGTGGAGCAGCGCGGCGCCCACCAGGCAGGCCAGGATGAGCACCTGGAGGAGCTCGTTCTCGGCGAAGGCGCCGATGAAACTGGTGGGAATCGCGTTGACGATGAACTCGGTCGTCGACGGCAGCGAACCCCCGCCCGTCTTCGCGTCGACCGCCGAGGTGTCGAGCGTGGACGGGTCGACGTTCATCCCCGAGCCGGGCTGCACGACGTTGGCGGCGAGAAGCCCGATGAGCAGGGCGAGTGTGCTCGCGACCTCGAACCAGATCAGGGCCTTCAGCCCGATCCGGCCGAACGCCTTCAGGTCACCGGCCTTGGCGATGCCGACGACGACCACGCAGAACACCAGCGGCGAGATGATCGTCTTGATGAGCCGGGTGAAACCGTCGCCGAGCGGCTGGAGATCCGCGGCGAAGTCGGGCCACAGCTTGCCGACGACGATGCCGAGCACGAGCGCGCAGGCGACCTGCGCGAAGAGGGAGGTACGCAGTATGCGTGCGACGCGTCGCGGCAGGGACGGTACGGGCGGCGGCACGGGGACTCCTAGAGGGGGACGGCGGTACGGCAGAAGCCCCGGAGGACTTCTGCCATACGGAAAACGGCTTCCGTGCCGATCACTCTCGGGGTGTCATTGATCCTTCCGGAAACCTTTGTGTATCGGTCATGTAAATCCGCCCGCCCTGTGGCATGTCACATACCGCGGCCCTCAACAGCCGTTGCGGTCCTTCGTCAGCACGCCCTGAACAGTCATCAGCGCCCGGTCGTAGCACCCGTCCGACCCGTACAGCCGGTACCGCTCGCTCGTCGTGCCGACCGCGTGCCGCTGATCGCGCGGCACGTTGATCGTGTACGTGGCGTCGCCCGCATAGGTGTCGTCGAGCCGCGACCACGCGAGGCGTCGACCACCCTGGGAGGTGACGACCGAGGCACGGTCACCGAGCGACAGCACCGTCCGCAGCCGGTCGCCCGCGCCGATCGTGGTCGTGCCGTCCATCGTGTACGTCCGCTCTGTGCGCGTCGTCCGGGCCGGACCGCGTCCATCGACGGTGACCGACTCGTCGTCCGTCCAGCGGGCGTCGAGACCGTCGACCGTTTCGCCCTCCGTCCAGCGGTGCACGGAGCTGTTCGCCAGCGACCGGCTGACGGTGGTTGTCACCCGGCCGTGCGAAGTGTCGACGTAGCCGGCGACGGTGAGCCGATGTGCGCCCTCGGTGTCCACTCGGTGTTCCGAACCGGGCGTATGTGTCGAGGAGTTGGTGAGTTCGCCTTCCCTGTGGACCGTGAGCTTCCCGCTGACGTGTGCGCTCTTCGCGTCCTGCCAGACGAGGACGTTCACGGGAGTGCTCCAGCCGGTCTGCCCCTCGGGGACACCGACGACGGAGACCTCGACGCGGTGCGGGCGGCCGTCGTTGAGAAGGCCCGCGAAGGGTGTCAGGTCGTATTCGATCGGCTTGATGTCGAAGGCGCGCGGGCCCGGAACGACGTACCAGAGGAAGGGGTTCGACCAGCCGCCGGTCCACACCGTCGGGAACGGCGCGGCGATTCCGGCCAGTTGGCCGTCGACCTTCACCTGCACCTCGCGGTAGGGGCCGCCGTCGGCCTGGCAGGAGTACGGCGCCGAGTCGGGCACCGTCAGATACCAGTACTCCTCGCAGCCGCCGCCGGAGCCGGTGGCGTACACCTCGGCGACGACGCGTTCGCTGTTGCGCGGGGTGGTGAGGGTGGAGTCGGCGGCGAGGGTGAGGACTTGATCCGGCGTCACAGCGGGCTTGCCCACGTAGAACGTGAGCGTGACCCTGACATCGATGATCCCGGTGTACGTGTCGTCCACCACGTTCCCGATGAGCATCTCGACGTCCTGAGCGCTGCGGAAGGTGTCGCTGTAGCGCGTGACGTCCTTCTCGACGGACCACTCGATGCCGTCGGGCGACGGCTGCGGCGTCGACGTACGGAAGATCTCGACACCGCCGAGGTGCAGATACCCGAGCCGGTCGAACTGTCGCCCCTTGACCTTGCCGTCCATACGCAGGACCACCTTGCTCCAGCGGTCGCCGCAGCCGTCCGGCGGTGTGTAGGAGCCGGTGTACGGCGTGAAGTCGCGGAACTGTGCCTCGGCGAGGGTGACTTGGCAGGATGCACCGGAGGGCTTGGGGACGGGTGGGGCGGCGGTTATGGGGTCGTGCCAGTCGGTGGTGCTGAACTCGGGCGGGGCGTCGGCGGATTGAGCGGGGGCAGCCGTGAGGAAGGTGCTCGCGAGGAGGGTGGCTCCTGCGAGCATGGACATGATGATCCGTCTCTTCATGGCCGGTGTTCTACGGGGAGTCGGGCGCCCTGCGCAATAAAAAACCGTTTGCCTTCGGACACTCTGCGACGCGAACCTGTCACGGCTTGTCGCCACCTCCCACCCTGTTCTCCTCCCCCGCCGTCCACCCTTCCGACCTGACACGAGCCACTGGGACGTCATGCAGATTCAAGACCTTCCGTATCCCGACCCCGGTGTGCCGGACGCACGCTCGGGTCCACGATTCCTGCGGTGGCTCTTCCGGAATCAGCTGGGTGGGCAGTTGAAGTCGCTGGCCTGGGGCCTGCTGCACTTCGTGTCCGTCTCCGCGCTGCCGTTCTGTGTCGGACTCGCCATCCAGGCAGTCGTCGACCGCTCCGGCACCCGGCTGGCCCTCGCGGGCGGCCTGCTGGCGCTGGCCTGTGCCGGAAACGCGATCGGCGACACTTTCCTGCACCGCACCGCGGTGACCAACTGGATCACCGCCGCCGCCCGTGTCCAGCAGCTGCTGGCCCGCAAGGCCTCGGTGCTGGGCTCGGCGCTGACCCGGCGCGTCGCGGCCGGTGAGGTCGTGGCCGTCTCCACGGGTGACGTCGAGAAGATCGGCTGGTTCGTGGAGGCCGTGTCCCGGTTCACTGCGGCCGCGGTCACCGTCGTGCTGGTCTGCGTCGCCCTGGTCGTCTACCAGCCCGCGCTCGGGGTGGTCGTCGCCGTGGGCCTGCCCGTCCTGGCGATCGCCGTGCTGCCGCTGCTGCCCCGCGCGACCAGGCGGGCGGACATCCAGCGCGAGAAGGCGGGCCGCGCCACCGAACTGGCCTCGGACACCGTCGCCGGACTGCGCGTCCTGCGCGGCATCGGCGGCGAGGAGCTGTTCCTCGACCGCTACCGCAGCGCCTCCCAGGAGGTACGCCACGCCGCCGTGCGCAGCGCCCGCATGTGGTCCCTGATCTCCGCGATCCAAGTGCTGCTGCCGGGACTGCTGCTGATCGCGGTGGTCTGGTACGGAGTGCATCTGGCCCGCCAGGGCCGGATCACCGTAGGCGAACTGGTCACCGTCTACAGCTCGGTCATGGTCCTGACCTACCCCCTGCGGCACTTCGAGGAGATCGCGATGGCGTACTCCTTCTCGCGTCCGTCGGCCCGGCGGGCCGCGCGCGTGCTGTCGCTGGAGCGTGCCACGGACACGGGCGGATCGCGCGCCGCCGAGGTGCCGTCCGGGGACCTGTACGACCCGGCGACCGGTCTGCTCGCCCCCGTCGGCCGGTTCACCGCGGTGGTGTGCGGCGACCCCGACGCGGCGGGACGGCTGGCGGAACGGCTGGGCGGACACCCCGCGGAGGAGAGCACCTCGGTGCTGCTGGGCGGGGTACCGCTGGACGAGCTGCCGCTCGACTCGGCGCGGACGGCCGTCCTCGTCCAGGACAAGGACCCGGTGCTGCTGTCGGGTTCGCTGCGCGAACTGCTCGACGTGCCCGCGTCCGGTGACGTGGCCGCCGAGCGGGCACTGGCGGCGGCGCAGTGCGAGGACGTCCTCACCGCGCTCCTCCAGGGTTCGCTCGACGCCCAGGACCCGCTGGACGCCCGGATCACCGAGCGGGGGCGGTCGCTGTCCGGCGGTCAGCGGCAGCGGCTCGCGCTGGCCCGGTCGCTGCTGACGGACCCGGAAGTACTCGTCCTCGACGAACCGACCTCCGCCGTCGACTCGCACACCGAGGCACGGATCGCGACAGGCGTGAAGGAGTTGCGGGAGGGGCGCACGACCGTCGTGTTCACCTCCTCGCCACTGCTCCTGGACCGCGCGGACCGGGTCGTGCTGGTGCACGAGGACGAGGTCACTGCGGTCGGCCTGCACCGCGAACTCCTGGTCAAGGAGCCCCGCTACCGGGCCGTCGTCACCCGCGAGACCGACGACGAGGCCGCCCTGAGCGACGTATGGGAAGAACTGGAAGAGATCGAGGAGACAGCATGATCGGCGTGGCGCCACCGGCCTACGACCCGGCAGCACCGACGACGGCGAACACCCTGCCCGTCGGCGCCACCACGACCGTACGCGCCTATGTGGCCGAACTCTTCCGCCGGCACCGCGGAGCCTTCCTGCTCCTGATCGGCGTCAACACGGTTGCCGTGCTCGCGTCGATGGCGGGCCCGTATCTGCTGGGCGGGCTTGTGGAGCGGGTGTCGGAGGGGGCGCGCGAGCTTCATCTGGAGCTGACCGTCTCGCTGTTCCTGGTCGCGCTGGTCCTCCACGCCGTGTTCGTACGAGAGGTGCGGCTGCGCGGCGCGATGCTCGGCGAGCGGATGCTGGCCGACCTGCGCGAGGACTTCCTCGTGCGGTCGGTCGGGCTGCCGCCGGGGGTCCTGGAACGTGCGGGGACCGGAGACCTGCTCTCCCGGATCACGACGGACATCGACCGACTGGCCAACGCGATGCGTGAGGCCGTACCGCAGTTGGCGATCAGCGTGGTGTGGGCGGCGCTGCTGCTGGGCGGGCTCGTCGTCACGGCGCCGCCGCTCGCCGCCGCGGTGCTGGTCGCCGTGCCGTTGCTGGTGGTCGGCTGCCGCTGGTACTTCAAACGCGCCCCGTCCGCCTACCGGTCGGAGGCCGCGGGGTACGCGTCCGTGGCCGCCGTGCTCGCCGAGACGGTGGACGCCGGGCACACCGTCGAGGCCCACCGCCTCGGTGACCGCCGGATCGAACTGTCGGACCGGCGTATCAAGGAGTGGACGGCCTGGGAGCGCTACACGATGTGGCTGCGGTCGGTGCTCTTCCCGGTCATCAACGTCACGCATGTCACCGTGCTCTCATCGGTCCTGATGCTCGGCGGCGTCTTCGTCCTGCAGGGCTGGATCGACGTCGGCCAGCTGACCACGGGTGCGCTGATCGCGCAGATGCTCGTCGACCCGGTCGGGCTCATGCTGCGCTGGTACGACGAGCTTCAAGTCGCCGAGGTGTCACTGGCCCGGCTGGTCGGGGTCCGGGAGATCGAGCCCGACGACGGTGACGCCGAGGTGTCACCCGACGGACGCGACGTGCGGGCGGACCGGGTCCACTTCGGCTACCTCGAAGGCGTGGACGTGCTGCGCAAGGTGTCCCTCCAGGTCGCCCCCGGCACCCGACTGGCGCTGGTCGGCCCGTCGGGCGCGGGCAAGTCCACGCTGGGCAGGCTGCTCGCCGGCATCTACGGGCCCCGGGCCGGCCACATCACCCTCGGAGGTGCCGAACTGTCCCGGATGCCGGCCGAGGCGGTCCGCTCCCATGTGGCGCTGGTCAACCAGGAGCACCATGTGTTCGTCGGCTCCCTGCGGGACAACCTCCTGCTGGCCCGCACGGACGCCACCGACGCCGAGCTGTGGGCAGCGCTGGGCGCGGTCGACGCGGACGAGTGGGCGCGGGCGCTCGATGACGGCCTCGACACCGAGGTGGGCTCGGGTGGGGCGGTGCTCACGCCGGCGCAGGCCCAGCAGATCGCGCTGGCCCGCCTGGTGCTGGCCGACCCGCACACACTCGTCCTGGACGAGGCCACCTCCCTGCTCGACCCACGCGCGGCACGCCACCTGGAGCGGTCCCTGGGCCGGGTCCTCGACGGCCGCACCGTCGTCGCCATCGCCCACCGGCTGCACACCGCCCACGACGCCGACGTCATCGCCGTCGTCGAGAACGGCCAGATCAGCGAGCTGGGCAGCCACGACGAGCTGGTCGCAGCGGACGGGGCGTACGCCGCGCTGTGGCGGTCCTGGCACGGGTGAGCCGCTGAGCTGTTCGTTCTCAGCCGTAGCCGCCGGTGCCGTGCTCGTCCGTCGACGGGACGGCACGGCCCGCCTCCGGCTTGCCGTCCATGGGCTGGCCACAGCTCCAAGCAGCCCGCGTCGCACTCCATGGAGTCGGTGTTCTCGCCGACCTCGGCAGGCGGCGGCGTGACGCGCGGGCCGATCGCAGGGCCGGGTGCGGGTGCGTGCGGGCCGATCGGCGCCGGGCGGGGTGTCACACGGGTCCCTCCCGCCGAACCCTGCCCTCTCCGTCCGTGCCGTTGCGCGGTCCCGAAAGGGAGTGGAAGGCTGGATATCGGTACCGGCTCGCGGAGTGCGCCCGGGAACCGCTCGGTTCCGGTCGAGTGCGCCCCGCGCCCCGCGTCCCGGCCGCCCGTCGCCGACCGCGGTCGGAACGGGCCCGTCCCCATCACCTGGAGGTACCCGTGAACAGCGTCGACGGATGGGGAGACGACGTCTACCAGCCCGACGGATCCGAGGTCCAGGACGACGCGGGGCTGCTGGACGCGGAGGACACCCTGGTCGACGACGGTGTCGACGACCCCCTCGACCGGGGCTGGTCTCCTCCGGACAGACCATGGGCGGTGGAGCGCGCCGATGTGACGGCCGCCGAGCGCCTGCACGGCGAGACGCTGGACCAACGCCTCGCCGAGGAGCTGCCGGATCTCACGGAGCCGGACGGGGACGGTATCGGAGACAGCCAGGGCACCGATGGGGAACTCTGGGACAACGAGGTCGGCGCCGTCCGCTCCGGCCGTCTTGTGGCCCCCGACGAAGGAGCGCACGAGGACGAGGAGAGCGCAATGGTCGCCACGGACGTCGGTATCGACGGCGCCGCGGCCTCGGCCGAGGAGGCCGCGATGCACATCGTCGACGAGGACACCCTGTCCGGCTGACCCGTCGTCCACCGCGCCGACGATCCCGGTGCCGTACAAGGAGCCGCCATGCAGCAGGACAAGCACCCCGACTACCACCCGGTCGTCTTCCGCGACCGCGCCGCCGGCTACGCCTTCCTGACCAGGTCCACCGCCACGAGCGAGCAGACCATCGAGTGGGACGACGGCGAGACCTACCCGGTCGTGGACGTGGAGATCTCCTCCGAGAGCCACCCCTTCTACACCGGCAAGGCACGGACCGTGGACACCGAGGGCCGCGTCGCCAAGTTCGAGAAGCGGTACGGCAGCACCGGGCAGAGTGGCTGACAGCCCAGGGCAGGTGGCGTTGGGCCCACGGCAACCCGTGCCCCAGCGGGGTGGCGGCGGGCTCAGATGAAGTTGAGCGCCGCCGCGCAGCCCACGCCCCCGAGCAGCATGAAGGCCGGCATCAGCACCTTCAGCTCGACCCAGCTGCCCGCCCGGAACCGCATGGCCTTCGGCGGGCCGATGGGGTACCAGCGCTTGCGGCCCACCGGAATCGGCCAGAGTATCGGGCAGCCGGAGACCGTCAGTGCGTCCCCGATGTCGTGCACCAGCGCACCCAGCAGGATCGGCAGGCCCAGCCACAGGTACTCCTGGCCGGGCTCGGTGAACAGCCAGCTCGCGCCGTTGCCCGGCTCGTCCAGGACACCCGCGAGAATCCACGCGCTGGTGGCCGCCAGCAGCCACACCAGGACATCGGCGCTGGATCCCCGCGTCGCCCGCCACAGCAGGCCTTCGATGGCCAGCACTATGTGCGCGAACAGAATCGCCAGCACCGCCCAGCGTCCCCCGGTGATCGCCAGCACCGAGGCGCCCGCGCCGATCAGGACGGCCCACAGCCAGGTGTGCGTGAGCGTGCGGTGCCCGCCGGAGCGGCGCGGGTCGCCCTGCTTCTTCGTGGCCTTGTAGACGGCGTACGACAGCTTGTCGACGATCTCGCACAGCCCGCGCGACAGCGGTCCGAAGGCCCGCGAGATGGTGGCCGCCTTGTGGTCGAGGTCCGGGGCGAGCGCGGCGCCGGCACATATCAGGGCGCCCACCAGGAGCACCGGCCACGGCATCGTGTGCCCTGTCGCGGCCGCCGCCGCTCCGACGCCCAGCCAGGCCGCGGCCCCCGACAGTGAGTGTGCTGGTCCCATCATCGCCGTTGCCCGCCCCATTCCTCGTGTGCCACTGTCCAGTTGAATTGCCGCGCTGACGTTCCGTCGGCGACACAGCGTAGCGTTCGCGATCTTCGGGCCCGCATCCGATTCCCCCATCGGGCAGGAGGGCAGGCAAGATGGGGGCGTGACCCTCATCGATCAGCTGCCGCCGACCGCCGACCCCGACGCTCTCTATGAGGCCTTCGAGTCGTGGGCCCAGGAGCGCGGCCTCACCCTCTACCCCCACCAGGAGGAGGCGCTGATCGAGGTGGTCTCCGGTGCGAATGTGATCGTGTCGACCCCCACCGGCTCCGGCAAGAGCATGATCGCGGCGGGTGCGCACTTCGCCGCCCTGGCCCGTGACGAGGTCACCTTCTACACCGCCCCGATCAAGGCGCTCGTCTCGGAGAAGTTCTTCGAACTGTGCAAACTCTTCGGCACCGAGAACGTCGGCATGCTCACCGGCGACGCGTCCGTCAACGCCGACGCCCCCGTCATCTGCTGCACCGCCGAGGTGCTCGCGTCGATCGCCCTGCGCGACGGCAAGAACGCCGACGTCGGCCAGGTCGTGATGGACGAGTTCCACTTCTACACGGAGGGCGACCGGGGCTGGGCCTGGCAGATCCCGATCCTCGAACTGCCGCAGGCGCAGTTCGTCCTGATGTCGGCCACGCTCGGCGATGTCTCGATGTTCGAGAGGGACCTCACCCGGCGCACCGGCCGTCCGACCGCGGTGGTCCGCTCGGCGACTCGTCCCGTGCCGCTGTCCTACGAGTACAAACTCACACCGCTCACCGAGACGCTGACCGAGTTGCTGGAGACCAGGCAGGCGCCGGTCTACATCGTGCACTTCACGCAGGCGCAGGCCGTGGAGCGGGCGCAGGCGCTGATGAGTATCAACATGTGCTCGCGCGAGGAGAAGGACCAGATCGCCGAGCTGATCGGCAACTTCCGCTTCACCACCAAGTTCGGCCGCAACCTCTCCCGCTACGTCCGGCACGGCATCGGTGTCCATCACGCCGGCATGCTGCCCAAGTACCGGCGCCTGGTGGAGAAGCTCGCCCAGGCCGGTCTGTTGAAGGTCATCTGCGGCACGGACACGCTCGGCGTGGGCGTCAACGTCCCCATCCGCACCGTGCTGTTCACGGCTCTCACCAAGTACGACGGCAACCGTGTGCGCACGCTGCGTGCCCGTGAGTTCCACCAGATCGCGGGGCGGGCCGGGCGCGCGGGCTTCGACACGGCGGGCTTCGTCGTGGCGCAGGCGCCCGAGCACGTCGTCGAGAACGAGAAGGCGCTCGCCAAGGCGGGCGACGACCCGAAGAAGCGCCGCAAGGTGGTCCGCAAGAAGGCGCCCGAGGGTTTCGTCGGGTGGACGGAGAACACCTTCGAAAAGCTCATCGCCTCCGATCCGGAGCCGCTGACCTCGCGTTTCCGGGTGACGCACACGATGCTGCTGTCGGTGATCGCCCGGCCCGGCAACGCCTTCGAGGCGATGCGGCACCTCCTGGAGGACAACCACGAGCCGCGCAAGCAGCAGCTCAGGCACATCCGGCGGGCGATCGCCATCTACCGCTCGCTGCTGGACGGCGGCATCGTCGAGAAGCTCGACGAGCCGGACGCCTCGGGCCGCATCGTGCGCCTCACCGTCGATCTCCAGCAGGACTTCGCGCTCAACCAGCCGCTGTCCACGTTCGCCCTGGCCGCGTTCGAGCTGCTGGACCCCGAGTCGCCGTCGTACGCGCTGGACATGGTGTCCGTGGTCGAGTCGACGCTGGACGACCCCCGGCAGATCCTCGTCGCCCAGCTGAACAAGGCGAAGGGCGAGGCCGTGGCCGCGATGAAGGCGGACGGTGTCGAGTACGAGGAGCGCATGGAGCGGCTCCAGGACATCTCGTACCCGAAGCCCCTGGAAGAGCTGCTCTTCCACGCCTACGACACCTACCGCAAGAGCCACCCCTGGGTGGGCGACCACCCGCTGTCGCCGAAGTCCGTCATCCGCGACATGTACGAACGGGCCATGTCCTTCACGGAGTTGGTGTCCTTCTACGAGCTGGCCCGCACCGAGGGCATCGTCCTGCGCTACCTCGCCTCCGCCTACAAGACCCTCGACCACAACATCCCTGACGACCTCAAGTCCGAGGACTTGCAGGACCTCATCGAGTGGCTCGGCGAAATGGTGCGCCAGGTCGACTCCAGCCTGCTGGACGAGTGGGAGCAGCTCGCCAACCCGGAGGAGATGACCGCCGAGGAGGCCCAGGAGAAGGCCGACGAGGTCAAGCCGGTGACCGCGAACGCGCGCGCCTTCCGGGTCCTGGTCCGCAACGCCCTGTTCCGCCGCGTCGAGCTGGCCGCCCTCGACCAGGTCGAGGAGCTGGGTGAGATGGACGCCGAGTCCGGCTGGGACGCGGACGCCTGGGGCGAGGCGATGGACAAGTACTGGGACGAGTACGACGACCTCGGCACCGGCCCCGACGCCCGCGGCCCCAAGCTGCTCGTCATCCAGGAAGAACCGCAGAACGGCCTGTGGCGCGTGCGCCAGATCTTCGACGACCCGAACGACGATCATGACTGGGGCATCAGCGCGGAGATCGACCTCGCCGCCTCCGACGCGGAGAGCCGTGCGGTCGTCCGTGTCACCGACGTCGGCCAGCTGTGAGCACAGGAGAATCCCACCCATGACGAATCCGGCCGAGAGGCTCGTCGACCTGCTCGACCTGGAGCAGATCGAGGTCAACATCTTCCGGGGCCGCAGCCCGCAGGAGTCCCTGCAACGGGTCTTCGGCGGCCAGGTGGCCGGCCAGGCGCTGGTCGCCGCCGGGCGCACCACGGACGGCGAGCGCCCGGTGCACTCGCTGCACGCGTACTTCCTGCGCCCAGGCCGGCCGGGCGTGCCGATCGTGTACCAGGTAGAGCGGGTCCGGGACGGCCGGTCGTTCACCACCCGTCGGGTCACCGCCGTGCAGCAGGGCCGCACGATCTTCAATCTCACCGCCTCCTTTCACAAACCTGAGGAAGGCCCCTTCGAGCACCAGCTGCCGCCGGCCCGCAAGGTCCCGGACCCGGAGTCCCTGCCGACGGTGACGCAGGAGGTCCGGGAGCATCTGGGCACGCTGCCCGAGCAGTTCGAGCGCATGGCCCGACGTCAGCCCTTCGACATCCGCTATGTGGACCGGCTGCGCTGGACCGCCGACGAGGTCAAGGACGCCGAGCCGCGCAGCGCCGTGTGGATGCGTGCGGTCGGGCCGCTCGGTGACGACCCGCTCGTGCACACCTGCGCGCTGACCTACGCCAGCGACATGACCCTCCTGGACGCCGTCCGGATCCCGGTCGAACCCCTGTGGGGGCCGCGGAACTTCGACATGGCGTCGCTGGACCACGCCATGTGGTTCCATCGGCCGTTCCGCGCGGACGAGTGGTTCCTCTACGACCAGGAGTCGCCGATCGCGACGGGCGGACGGGGCCTTGCCCGCGGGCGCATCTACGACGTGGAGGGACGGCTGCTCGTCTCCGTCGTCCAGGAGGGGCTGTTCCGGGCGCTGTAGGTCACTCTCCTCTGCGGCGCAGCCAGCCCAGCAGTCCTGCTCGTGATCGCCTGGGCTCCTCGGTCGTGGCGGGAGTGCGGTGCGAGGCGGCTGGGGGTTCCGGCTGCTTCGCCTTCGGTCGTGGTGCGGGGCGGTACCTGCGCGCCTCGTCCAGCGCCTGGGTCAGGTCCGCCCTGAGCCAGCTGATCTCGTCCGCGTCGTCCGCCGTCATGATCCGCTCGGCGAGGTGCGCGGCGGGCGATCCGGGTGCGCCGTGAGCGGGCGGTGCGGGCCGGAACCTGTTCAGATGCGCCCGCTCATAAGGGTCTGTGACGATCTCCGCGATCTGAACGGGGTCGAGCAGGGCGGCCACGGCCCCGGCGTGCTGCCAGGGGTCGTCGGCCTGCCGCAGCAGGAATCCCAGGTGACGTCCGCGCCAGTTGCGGGGCCGGAGGTCCAGGCCTGCGTCCAGTTGGTCGCGAAGGCCCTCGGGTGTTCGGCCGTTCAACAGCTGCGCGTTCTTCTCGTCGGCCGCGAACTGACGTAGTTCTTCGGCCAGATAGAGCCAGACAATCGCCCGGTAGCGGTTGAGATAGAAAGAGACCGGCACCACCAGGCCGAGCCGGGCGAGGCGGGTGAACCTCCCCGCGGTCACCTCCATGATGCGGGCGCCTTCCGTGGCCCCCACCGCCTTGACGGCGCTGAGCAGCCTCTCCGGGAAACCTTCTTCGGCGCGCAGCCGCTCGATCTCCTGCTGGGCCACGCGACGTCCCCCACCTCCCTCGTCGGGTACGGTCCGGATGCGTCCGAGGTTTACGGCGAGGTCGAACTCGCGCCGCTTCAACCCGAGTTCGCGAGCGGCGCGGCTCGGCGCCCAGGAAAGTCGGTGCGGTTTCGTGATGGTGTCGCCAGACATGTCTCCCCCGTGGAGTCAGCGGCTCACGCCCTGTGCGATCGCCGTGAAAAAACCGTAGCCGGTCCGGCGGATCTCGTGGCGAGCCTGTGGATAACTCCACGGGGGATGGAATATGCGCAGGTCAGGCATCTGGTGACGGGGAGCGCTCGGGCTGCCGGGTGTCCACGCCGAGGTGCTCCCCCACACGATTGACGAGCAGGGTCATCTCGTAGGCGATCTGGCCGATGTCGGCCTCCGCGCCGCTGAGGACGCACAGACAGCTGCCACTGCCGGCCGCGGTGACGAACAGGACCGCGTCGTCGAACTCCACCATGGTCTGGCGCACTCGGCCCGCGCCGAAGTGGCGTCCGGAGCCCTTGGCCAGGCTGTGCAGCCCCGAGGAAACGGCGGCGAGATGCTCCGCGTCCTCGCGTCGTAAGCCCGTACTCGCTCCCGTGACCAGCCCGTCGTTGGACAGGACCAATGCGTGCCGCACCTGTTCGACGCGCTCGGTCAGATCGTCCAGCAGCCAGTCGAGTCCCTGGTTCTGCGCCATGATCCGCTCTCCCCGTGTGATGTCTCCCCCTGGCTGGAGGATCTGCCGGCCACCCTTCCGGACGACCCGTCGTCAGAGCAAGGAGGATGGGGGCATGGCACAGAAGATGACCGATGAGGAATGGCGGGCGTTCGTCTCAGACGGCACCCGCACCGGCAAGCTGTCGACCGTCCGGGCAGACGGGAGCCCACATGTGGCGCCGATCTGGTTCGTGCTCGATGGCGACGACGTGGTGTTCAACACCGGCAGCAGGACTGTGAAAGGGCGCAATCTGGCCCGTGACGGGCGTGTCGCGCTCTGCGTGGACGACGACCGGCCGCCCTTCGGCTACGTGATACTGACCGGTCGCGCCCACATTTCGGAAGATCCCGCGGAGCTGCGTCACTGGGCCGCGCGCATCGGCGCGCGGTACATGGGCGAGGAACGCGCCGAAGAGTTCGGCGAGCGCAACGGCGTCCCCGGCGAACTCCTCGTCCGCGTCACGATCGACAAGGTCCTGGCGGAGAAGGGCCTCGCGGACTGAGCCGAACTCCCGTCTCAGCCCACGGAGTCGAGCAGCCGGGCGGTGTGCATGCGCCCGGCGTACTCGACGAGTCGGATCAGCACCTCCTTTCCCGAATCACGGTCGCGGGCGTCGCAGAGCACCACAGGTGTTCCCTGGTCGAGGTCGAGGGCGCGGGAGACGTCATGGGCGCCGTATGCGCGTGCGCCGGCGAAGCAGTTCACGGCCACCACGAACGGGATGTGCCGGTGCTCGAAGTAGTCGACGGCGGGGAAGCAGTCCTCCAGGCGCCGGGTGTCCGCGAGGACCACGGCGCCCAGGGCTCCTTGCGACAACTCGTCCCACAGGAACCAGAAACGGTCCTGACCCGGCGTACCGAAGAGGTAGAGGGACAGGCCGGACCGGATGGTGATGCGTCCGAAGTCCATGGCGACGGTCGTGGTGACCTTCTGATCCACGCCGTCGGTGTCGTCCACCGACTGGCCGGCTTCGCTGAGCAGTTCCTCGGTGCGCAGCGGCCTGATCTCGCTGACCGCGCCCACCAGGGTGGTCTTGCCCACGCCGAATCCGCCGGCGACCAGTATCTTCAGCGCCAGAGGGGCGGACTCGTCGCCCTGGGCGTCGGAGTGCTCGGAGACCATCGATCACTTCTCTCGGGAGTGCCGGCAACGGTCGACGTGTGACGTCAGCATCATGACAACTGCGGCTTCCTCTTGAGGGATTGGACCGCTATTGGCTGGTTTCCGAACGTTCATCTACAGCGCCCGCAATCCCTCGATCACCTCGCGCAGAATCCGTTCGTCGGGCAGCTGCGCCGGGGGCACCGGGCGGCTGACGGTGACGCAGCCGAGTTCCAGCAGGTCCCCCAGGAGTACGCGCACCACGCCCACAGGCAGATCGGCGCCCGCGGCGAGTTCCGCGACCGACTGGGTCTCGGTGCGGCACAGCTCGACAAGCGCGCGGTGTTCCGGCCCGAGCGCGGTGTCGTCGAATCCGGGTGCGCCCGCGTCCAGGGTGACGAGGGCGATGAGGTCGAACCGCACTCCGGTGGGGCCGGGTTTGGTACGTCCGCCCGTCATCGCGTACGGGCGGACGAGGGGTCCGGCCTCGTTGTCGTACCACTGGCTGCCCTGCACCCGCGGGGCGCCCGTCAGGTGATCGGTCATGTGCGCGGACCGCCCTCTCGGTTCATCCGGCGGCGGGCGGCCGCGCGGCGACGCGGGGCGCCGTGTAGAGGTGCTCGCCGACGCGCTTGACCAGCCGCGCCATCTCGTAGGCCACCAGCCCGATGTCGGCGGTGACGGCGGTGAGGACGGCGAGGCAGGAGCCGTCGCCGGCCGCGGCCACGAACAGGAAGCCGTCGTCCATCTCCACCATGGTCTGGCGTACGCCGCCCGCGCCGAAGTGCCGGCCGGCACCCTTGGCCAGGCTGTGGAAGCCGGAGGCGACCGCGGCGAGGTGTTCGGCGTCCTCACGGCGGAGGTCGGTGGACGCGCCCACGGCCAGTCCGTCGTTGGACAGCACCACGGCGTGCCTGACTTCGCTCACGCGCAGCACCAAGTCGTCCAGCAGCCAGTCGAGTTCGCCCGACCTCTGGGCTGCCCTCATGCTCGGGTCCTGGATCATGCGGGGTCTCCTTCGCTGCTGTCGCTGCCCGCCGGGGTTTCTGGAGCGGCACCGCGTCCCGGCTGCCTGCCGCCGCCTCGCGTCCAGCCGTCGCGGTACGCCGCCATGCGGTCCCGCACGAGTTCGGGCGTGCGCTCGTCCTCGCCCGGCGTAGCGGCCGGTGGTTCCGGATCCCCGGGGCGCCCGTCGCGCAGTTGGGGGGCGAGGTTCGCTTGCCGTACGCGGCGGGGAAGGTCGTCGGAGGCTTCGGAGTCGTCCGGCGGGCGGTGCAGTCGCAAGGTGGTGACTCCGGGGGGTGATGTCCCTGCCGCGGTGTCCGCAGCGGCGGCTACGGGCGCCACCAGTGCGGGGCGATCCGCGGGCGCGGTCACGGACTCCTGGGGCAGGGCCGGACCGGGCACGCGCGCGTACTCGCGTTCCACGGGCCGTTCCGCCTCTGCACCCTTGCGAGGGGAACGTTCCTCCGCGCCGCTGTGCAGCAGGGCGGTGGGCAGCAGGACGACCACTGTCGTGCCGCCGTAGGGGGAGGTGCGCAGGTGCACCTTGACACCGTGCCGGGCCGCGAGCCTGCTGACCACGAAGAGGCCGAGCCGGTCGCTGTCGAACAGGTCGAGGGCCTCGGACTGCTCGATACGGCGGTTGGCCTCGGCGAGGGTCTCCTTGCCCATGCCCAGACCCCGGTCCTCGACCTCCAGGACGTAGCCGTTGCCGACGGGCTCGCCGGTGATCCGCACGCGCGTGTGCGGCGGTGAGAACTGGGCGGCGTTCTCGACGATCTCCGCGAGAAGGTGGGTGAGGTCGGCCACGGCCGTGCCGATGACGGCGGTCTCGGGGAGTTGCCGTACCTCCACGCGCGCGTAGTCCTCGACTTCGGAGACCGCCGCGCGGACTACGTTCGTCAGGGAGACCGGCATGCGCCACGCCCGGCCGGGTGCCGCCCCGGAGAGGATGATCAGGCTCTCGGCGTGGCGTCGCATACGGGTGGTGAGGTGGTCGAGCCGGAACAGGTCGCTGAGCTCATTGGGGTCCTCGGAGCGGCGTTCCATGCTGTCGAGGAGGCTGAGCTGGCGGTGCACGAGGACCTGACTGCGGCGGGCGAGGTTGACGAAGACACCGGAGATGCCGCTGGCCAGCTCCGCGCGTTCCACGGCGGCCCGCAGCGCCGCGCGGTGCACGGTGGCGAGGGCCTCGGCGACCTGGCCGGCCTCGTCCTCCGCTGCCGGACCTGGCGGAGCCTCGGCACCGACGTCGATCTCCTCGCCCGCGCGCAGTTTCCGCATGGCCTCCGGGAGCTTGCGCCGGGCGATCTCCAGGGCGCTGTTGCGCAGGCTCACCAGCTCGACCACGAGGGCGCGGCCGATGCGCACGGAGATGACGAGCGACGCGGCGACGGCGACGAGGCCGAGCAGGACCGCGGCACCGGCCGGGGTGAGCAGACCGCGGGTGAACGGGTCGGCCCGGTCGGCGACGCCTCGTCCGGCGTCCTCCTCGATCGTGCGCATCGCGTCCTGCACGCGCGCGTGCGCCTGGTCCCAGGTGGCTTCCGGTGCCGCGTCGATCGCCCGCGTACCCGAGCCGGTGGCGAGGACCTTGTCCTCGGTGGCTCCCAGGGCGGCGTAGGCGCTGCCGTCGGCGAGCTCCCGCCAGGCGGTGCGTTCGGGGCCGCGCAGATCCGCGACGGCTGACGCGGTGAGGGTGCGGCGGGTGTCGACGGCTCCGGTGAACAGCCGCATCCGCTCCCCGTCGAGGCGACCGGCGAGGCGTGCGCCGGCCAGCACGACGTCCTCTTGGGCCAACGCCTCGCCCGCGCGGGAGAATTCGAGCAGCACGCGCGCGTCCGAGCCGAGTTCGGCGTCCTGGATGCCGGTGAGCGCGCCGCCCACGGTGAAAGCCGTCGCGATGGTCTTCGTGTACTGGCCGTACGTCTCGTCCCAGCCCGCGCGCCGGTCCCGTACCGCGGCGCGCAGGGGGCGCAGTTCCTCGGCTGCGGTGACGAACGCTTCCAGACGTGCGGCCACTCCGGCGGGCAGTTCCTCGCTGTCGGCGACGGTGTTGTCCTTGCCGAGCCGGAGTTCCCGCATGGCCCGGTCCGTGCTTTCGGCGAGCCGCTCGATGTCATCGCTCTGCACGGAGGACGGATCGGTGGCGTGACGCACGGCGGCTTCGCGCTCGGCCTGGAGCGCGGCGACGGCGTCCGCGACGGGGGCCCGGATCGCGGAGTCCACCCGCTGCAACTGCCGCAGCCGGGAGACGTCCTGGGCGGTGCTCACGGTGGCGTACGCCCAGAGAGCGAGTAGCGAGACCACCGGCACCATCAGCAGGCAGACGATCTTGGCGCGTACGGTGCGCGGTCGTATGCTCCATCGCCCCACGCGCGCGGGTGCGTCGTCCACCACCGTGTCCACGGGTTCGTCCCGCCCTTCGTCCGCGGGCGGTCCGGCATGGGCGCGGCGCCCGCGCACGGGCGGCGGCGTGGCGCCGGTTTCAGGGGTCCTTCGGGGTGTACGCATGGCCTCCTCGCTCGGAAGTCGTTCGGGGCCTGCCTGCCGGACCACTCCGGGGTGGACCCGCCGCTCAGCGCTCCGCTGGATATGCAGTTCGTTCGCCGCGGGGCGGGTGGGGGCCCGCGCCTCTTGTGGGGCGCGCTTCCGCACCCGACTTCCCCCAAGACCGCTCAGCGGGCGACGCTCTCGACCGGACGCTGGGCCGAGGCGGATGCCTCGCGCTCGCCCGTCGTGGGAGACAGGGCGACGAAGGCCGAGGTCAGGAACAGATAGGACCCGAGGCCGACGGCGAGGGGGAAGATGAACTGCATCGCCGTGGCCCCGGGCAGGACCTCGCCGGACGGCGTGACGTGCACGCTCACCGCGAACATCCCGGTGTAGTGCATGCTGCTCACCGCCGCCCCCATGATGAGCGAGGCGATCGTGACGGCTACCGGGGACTTGATGTTGAGGGCCGCCCACAGGGCGGCCGTGGCTGCGACGACGGCGATCAGTACGGAGAGTCCGACGAGCACCGGGTCGTAGTCGACGTCTCCGTGGAGGCGCACCGCCGCCATTCCGAGGTAGTGCATGCTCGCCACGCCCAGGCCGGTGGTGAGCCCGCCGATCAGCAGCGCCCGACCGCGGTCACGGCTGTAGCCGACGGCGAAGACGCCGGCACAGACGACCGCCATGGCGACGAGCAGGCTCAGGATGGTGAGCGGCACGTCGTAGTGGATGTCGGTGCCGCTGACGCTGAAGCCGAGCATGGCCACGAAGTGCATGGTCCAGATGCCGGTTCCGATGGCCGAGGCGGCGGTGATGAGCCAGTTGCGGCGCGACCGGCCGGTGGCGCCGAGCGCTCGGACGGTGCAGCGCAGTCCGAGCGCGGCGCCTATACAGGCCATGACGTACGACAGTGCGGGTGTCAGCCAGCCCAGGGCGGCGTGGTCCAGGTGTCCCATGGCCAAGGGACGCTAGGGGGGCAGGGGCGCACAGAGGGAGCGCATTTCGAAAGGTGCTGGAATATGACGCAGAGAGGTGTCTGAACGATCGCGCCGCGCTCGAACGTGTGCGCCGCGACGTCCTCCCGGCCGGTGAGGGATCATGCGGACCATGAGCGACGACCACACACATGTCCAGGAGTTCTTCACCGCCCGCGCCGCGGACTGGGACAGCCGCTTTCCGGACGACGCCCCGGCCTACGCGGCCGCGGTCGCCGAACTCGCTCTGCCCGAGGGCGCCCGAGTGCTCGACGCGGGCTGTGGCACGGGCCGGGCCCTGACGCCGCTGCGTGCGGCCGTGGGGCCCTCCGGAGTGGTCCTGGGAGCCGATCTGACCCCGGCCATGCTGGAGGCCGCCGTTCGGGCCGGACGGGACCGGGACGGGCAGGTGCTGCTCGCCGACGTCGCCGCGCTGCCGCTGCGCTCGGAATCGCTCGACGCGGTGTTCGCGGCGGGACTCATCGCCCATCTCCCCCAACCGGCAGAGAACCTGAGGGAGTTGGCGCGCGTGGTGCGCGGGGGCGGCACCCTGGCGCTGTTCCACCCGACCGGCCGGGCGGCGCTCGCGGCACGCCAGGGACGGCAGATCACCCCGGACGACCTGCGCGCGGAACCCAACCTGCGGCCCCTGCTGGCGCGTTCGGGGTGGCGTATGACGTCGTACGTCGACGAGGACGCCCGCTTCCTTGCGCTGGCCGTGCGCGAAGGCTGAGCCAGTCGCATCGTCGCCGCCCACAGAGGCCCGACCTCCTCCGGCACGCGCGCGTGGCCGCCGTCGACGAGCGCGTTCTCCTCGTAAGAGGCGGTGCCACCTCCCGCGCCGAGCCGGCCTGGCTGCGGGAGACGATCGACTCACTCGCCGGCGGTGGCTGACTGATCCGTGGGGCGCACCGGGCAGCCGCGCAGTCCGGACACCGGGCGGGTGCCCAGTTCGTCGAGCCGGTAGCCGTTCGGATAGCCCTTGATCTCCCAGTTCTGGCGCGCGTGGTGTGGTGCCCGGCGTGGTGGCAGGAGACGGACGAGCCGTCCGCGGGTCCGGACGGCGCGGCGTGCCAGGGCGCGGGTGGTGGCGTTCGGCGGAGGGTAGTGGAAGGCCCGCAGCAGCGGGTCGTCGAGCAGGGCGAGGGTCGCCGTGCGCAGGAGGGGGCGCAGGGGGCGCGGGTACCAGGAGGCCATCAGGGCGAGAGTGGCGTCCGAGACACGGCGCGCGTCCTCGTCCCAGTCGAAGTGGGCCTCCTCGTAGGCGTCGAGGCAGGTCTCGAACTCCTCGTAGGACTCGGGGATGTCCTGGATGCCCATGCGCCGGCCCAGCGTGCGGTAGTGGACCGTGGAGGCGACCGTCTCGTGGCGTGACAGCCTGCGCCATCCGTAGGAGTCGATCCACCGCTTGGGCATGACGACGAACGTGCACAGGACGTAGCGCATGTCGTCGTTGCTGATGTCGTAGCTGCGGTGCATCTGGTTGATTCGACGTATCGCGGTGCGGCCCTCTTCGCTGTCGAAGCCGTACTCGACGACGGCGTCCAGGAGCAGGCTGGTGTCGTCGTAGCGTTTCTGCGTGCGGTCCGTGAGCTCGGCCGTCGCGGCCAGGAGCCGGCCGATGCTGGGCACGGCGTATGTGCGGTAGAGGGCCAGTTCCAGGGATCGGGTGAAGTCCCAGGGGAACTCGTACGCCGCGCAGAGACGGTAGATCTCGGACGCGTCCTCGTACGGGTCCATCCGCCGGATTCGTTCGAGTCGCTCGAAACGCTTCACCGCGCCGTCCCCCTTCTGCCGCCGGAGCTCCAACTCTACGTTGAGGAGCAGGAGATGAAGGATCAGCCGTGGCAACCACGCAGGGGGAAGGTGGTCAGCATGTTCGGGAGGGTCCGCAAGTCCGGTGTCAGATTCCTCAATTCCTTGCGCGCTGAGCGGGACACCGGCCGGGACAGGCGCACGCACAATCTGTTCGAGGCCGCCGCCGCGTATGTGTCGGCGTGCGCCGAGGACGACCAGGAGCAGATCGACGAGGCCGCCGGCTGGGTGTCGCCGGAGGCACTGTCGTTCGGGGTGAGCGAGCTGGCGTGCCGGGCCGTCATCGCACTCGCGCGGGAACGCGACGAGTCGCCGCAAACCGTGGCCCGGGCGCTCCTCGGGCTGCCGGCGGCCTGACGCCGGGGAGCAGCCGTGGTCGATTCGCCCCGTCGAGCCGGAAAACTGCAGCTCCGAGTGGGCCTGGGAGTCGTGACAACGGCCTTCCGGTCGCACTAGGGTGCGCCGTTGTACGGACCGATGGGGAGGCTGGGATGGCCGGGACGGACGAGGACGCCGTCGCCGCCGAGGACGACGCGCTCTATGTGCTCACGGCGGTGCTGCTGACGCCGGCGAAGTTCCCGAGCGTGCTGGGCGACGACTATCCGGAGGCCTGCGCGGCGCTCGGTCTCGCGCCGCTGGCCGACGGGTACGGCTTGGTGCTCGGCCAGGACGGCGACGGCGCCCGCTGGACGGTCGCCATCGACGACGTGTCGCTGGTCGCCGTGGCCATCGCGTCCTGGGACTGCGGCATGGAGTACGACCTGTCCCCCGACGAGCGGACGGTCGTGGCCGCGCTGCCCGGCTGGCCGCTCGAGGTCGCCGTCGCGGCGCCGGGCGTCCCCGCACCGCACGATCCCGGTCCCGATGTCGCGGACCGCCCTCCACTGGTGCCGCCGGACACCAGCATCTGGGGACCGGCCCAGCGCCGCCTGGGCGCGGACGAGATCGCGCTGCAGTGGGCGACGTGGCGCGAGCAGATCGACGACGCTGACTTTCCGAGCCCCAACGGCTCATCCGCGACACCTGCGCACACGGAACCTGCGGACACGGACGAGGCCGAGCAGGACGTGCAGGCCCAGAAGCAGGACGGGACCGAGGCAACCGGCAAGCCGGGCCACGGCGGCATCCGGCGTGTTCTCGCGGAGGCCCGCGCCTACGTCGAGACGCCACCGCCGCTCGGTCGCGTACGGTCCTCCTTCGCGCCGGGCGACGCACGGACCCTGCGAGCCGACGGTCCCGGCTGGTCCCTGGTGGCCAGGACGGACGACATCGCCTTCGTGCTGCTCGACGAGGAGCCCGGCGAGGTCATGCCGGTGGGCCGGGGACCTGAACTGCCGGGTCTGCTCGAGGCCCTCGACAAGATGGCCGTACGCCCCAGCTGAGCGGGCCACGACCACGGCGCTCAGCCTCGTGAGTCCCCGCAAGGCACCGAGCCGCCCGCGGACCGTACCGTCGGCAGGCCCGCGGGCGGCGATGTGGTCGGCTCCTGTGTGCCGGCCGACCGGGATACACCGGTGCGGTCATGCCTCAGCGGCCGAGCTCCTTGCGGGTGACGCGGCGCAGCTTGCGCCGCTGCGAGGGGTCCAGCGTGAGGTACGCGGCTGCCGGGACTCCCAGGACTATCAGGAGCGCCGCCCACCAGGGCAGCCATATCAGCAGGATGATCCCGGCTGCCACACCTCCTGCGGCGATCTTCGCGTTCTTCGACATGTGTCGCCTCCTTCGCGGCCACGGCCGCTCTCTGTCCTGAAAACGGGTGCGCGCTTCCCACGGTTCCGGACCACGACCCTGAGTCACCCCTGACGCCCGACCCCGAGGCACCCCTGAGATCAGACGTCCGTCGCTGCATGGATCCGTCTCTGCATGGAGTGGATACCCAGCGGGAGCGTGGAGTGACCCGGCTCACGTCGCGATCATGCCGGGCTGACCGCCTCCGTGCTGTACCCTCGGCCGCTCCGACCTCCGGTAGTCAAATTTGAGGAATAAGTCTTCACTGTGCACGTTGTCAAAAGGAGCCACCTGTTGTCGCAAGTCAACGACCCCGCTGCGAGCCAGGTCGAAGGGGAACAAGCCCACGTGTCCACTGTGTACGAGGTGCTCTCCGAGCGCCTCGCCGAGGCACGGACACGATTGGCAGATGTACTCAAGACCCGGGCCGAGAGTGCGAGCGAGACGCACGAGCGAGAGGTCGCCGCTGAGCGGCTGGCGAAGGAGATCGGCCGGCTGGAGGGAGCCGAGAACGGCCTGGTCTTCGGACGGATCGACTCGACGGACGGTACCGCCTTGCATATTGGGCGGCTTGGCCTGCAAACGGACGAAGACGACCTGCCTCTGCTGGTGGACTGGCGCGCGAACGCGGCGCGGCCCTTCTACGAAGCGACACCGGCCCACCCGATGAACCTGCGGCGCCGCCGGCACCTTCGCCTGGAGGAGCGCAAGGTGGTCGGAGTGAGCGACGAGTTGCTGGACGGCTCCACTGCGACTGCTGGAGATGTCGTGGGGGACGGCCCTCTGATGGAGGCCCTTTCGGCGCGGCGTACGGGTCGGATGCAGGCGGCGGTCGCGACGCTGCAGGCCGAGCAGGACGAGATCGTGCGCTCCGCGCACCGCGGGGTGTCGGTGGTCCAAGGCGGCCCCGGAACCGGCAAGACGGTGGTTGCCCTGCACCGGGCGGCCTACGTCCTGTACGCGTTCCCGCGCGCGGCCCAGCAGGGTGTGCTGATAGTCGGTCCGAACGCGCGGTTCCTCGACTACATCTCCCAGGTTCTGCCGTCACTCGGCGAGAACGACATCGTCCTGGCAACCTGCCAGGAACTGGCGGGAGTCTTCCCGGACACGGCGGAGACGCTCGACGTGGCGCGCCTCAAGGGCAGCGCGATGCTGGCCGACGCTTTGGCCGCATTGGTGCGCTGTCACCAGGCTCCGCACGGCGGCTTCACCGTGCGGATCGGACAGGAATGGGTTCGCCTTCATGGCGAGGTTGTCGCCACAGCGCGAGACACCGCCGTGGCAACCGGGTTGGGACACAACCCCGCGCGACGGGTGTTCAAGAGACTTCTGATCGACGCCATCACCGACGCGCTGGAGCGGAGCACGGGCGACATCCTGGAGCAGATCGATGCGGAGGTCGCCCTGCTGACCGGCACAGACCTCGACCAGGTGGCGGCGGCCGACCTGCGCCGGCTCGGATACGATGCCGCAGCTGCCACGGGGCCGGCCGATGAGTTCGACGCGGACGCCGTCCGGGCCCAACTCCTGGACGACGCTCACGTCGATCACGCGGTGGAAGAGCTGTGGCCGCGGCTGGTGCCCAGCGATCTCGTGGGAACTCTGCTGACGAACCCTCACACTCTCGCCGAGCACCTGCCCCAGTTGACCGACGACGAGCGGTCGAGTCTGCTGCGCCATGCGGACGACTCGTGGACCGATGCCGATGTGCCTCTGCTGGACGAAGCGGCGAGCCTGATCGACGGGCCACCGCAGCGGACATACGGGCACGTCGTCGTGGATGAAGCCCAGGAGCTGACCGCCATGCAGTGGCGGATGATCGTACGACGATGTCCGGGCAAGGCGATGACGCTGGTGGGCGACTTCGCCCAGGCGGGACCGGTCGCGACAGCACATGGCTGGACGGAGGCGCTGAGCCCTCATGTCGGCCAGCGGTTCAACCTCCACACCTTGACCATCAGTTACCGCACCACACAGGAGATCCTGGAGACCACCCGAGACCTTCTCGTACGGATTGCCCCGGACCAGACTCCGACACGGTCCCTACGCCGTGGTGAGCCTCCTCGCACCGTGCCGACGCAGCCGGACGAGCTTGTCGCCACCCTCGTCCGGGAGTTGCAGACTCAGGCCGAGGCGTACACCGGCGAACTCATCGGTGTGATCTGCGCGGACACGAGGCTGGATCAGCTGACAGCCGCGGGCATCGCAGAGCATGCGCGCATCGTGCCGGCGTCCGAAGCACGCGGGCTGGAGTTCGACGAGGTCGTCGTCGTGAGTCCCGAGGACATCATCAGGGCACGCCCCGGCGGGGAGAAGGACCTGTACGTAGCCCTGACTCGGGCCACCAAGAGACTCTGCACGATCACTGTCCAGCCCGTTTGACGGACGTCGGCTCCGCGCAGGGCCGTGTGCCGGACCAGCCCGGCCACCTGGCAGGCGTGAGCGCCCACGAGCAGTTGGTTCACCCGGTCCGCGCCGAGCCGTCGGGTCACCTTCGAGTAGGCGCGGGGTCGGCGCGGAACGGTGCCTGGGTGATCCACCCCGTGACGAAGCCGTCGACCTCTCACCCCCACCACGCCCGATTGCCGGGCCTGGTTGCTGACCTGGAATCAAGCACACGACGCCGTGGCGTTCTACCGCCGCGTCAGCTGGCAGGAGCTCGAACCGGTGCCGGGCGACGAGACGGACGTCGTGGTGTTCCTCTCGACGAGCGTCCGCCGCCCCACGTTCACCTGACGGTCGTACGGCGTTCGATGCGAGGCCCAACTCTGGCCGCTGTCATCGAACTTGCTCCTCAGGAGGCCCTGATGTCCCCGTACGCCACCGGCCGGCGCCGCGTCCACCGTTCCCTCGCAGTGGGCTTGCCGCTGGCGGTGGTGGCCTCCGCGCTGATGGCGGCGGGTCCGGCCTCGGGGTCGACGACCACGGCCCCGTACGTCACCCGTACGGCCACGCTCGGCGACATCCCGCTCGGCACGTTCAGCAACGCGCTGCTGCCGGGCACGGTGGCCGACGACCGGGGCGTGGATCTCGGTGGCATCGGCAGTGACATCTATCCGGCAGGCCGCAAGGGCGAGTTCTGGACGGTCACCGACCGCGGGCCGAACGGCCAGATCAAGGTGGACGGCACCAAGCGCCGTACCTTCCCCGTGCCCGGCTTCGACCCGGCGATCGTGAAGATCCGGGTGTCCGGCGACACCGTGAAGGTGCTGGACGCGATCCCGATCACCACCTCCTCCGGGAAGCCGGTCACCGGCCTGCCGAATCAGATGGGACGCGACGAGGCGCCGTACTCCTATGACGCGCAGACGCCTCTGTCGTACAACGCGAACGGGCTGGACACCGAGGGCCTCGTGCGGGCCGGGGACGGGAGTTTCTGGCTCGTCGACGAGTACGGGCCTTCCCTGGTGCATGTCTCCGCGCGCGGGAGGGTGCTGGCGCGCTATGTGCCCGAGGGGCTGAACCTCACGGGCGCGGACTACCCGGTCGTGGAAGCGCTGCCGTCCGTCCTGCTGCACCGGAAGATCAACCGGGGCTTCGAGGGACTCGCCCAACTGCCCGGCGGTGACCTGGTGCTGGCCGTGCAGAGTCCGCTGTCCCTTCCCGACGGGGATACGGGGGACGCCTCGCGCACCACCCGGCTGCTGCGGTTCTCGCCGAAGAAGAAGGCGGTCACCGCCGAGTACGCGTACCGCTTCGACCCGGTGAACGTGGTGGACCCGAGCGAGGACGACACCTCCGAGCTGAAGATCTCGTCGGTGGTCGCCGTGGGCCGGGACCGGCTGCTGGTCGAGGAGCGCACGGACAAGGCCGCGCGGCTGCAGATCGTGCACTTGGGACGCAAGGCGAACATTCTGGGCGGCCCCTGGGACGACGACACGACCTCCCCGTCGCTGGAGCAGCTCGACGACCCGGCGGCCTCGGGTGTGCCGGTCCTGGCCAAGCGCCTGGTCGTCGACCTGGGCACGGTCGACGGCGTGCCCGGGAAGATCGAGGGCGTCGCGCGCGTGGATCGCGACACCCTCGCCCTGATCAACGACAACGACTTCGGCATGACGGACGGCACCGGCGCGTTCGACGCGAACGGCCGGCTCGTGGACAGCGGCATCGAGACGACCGTGACGTACGTGCGGCTGCCGCGCGGGATCTGATCCCGGGCCCATGAGAGTGCGGCACGCGCGCGTGCCGCACGCAACACGTCGCCCTACGGCAGGTCGACCCCCAGCGACGGCAGCAGCGACTCGATGTCGCTCGGCAAGCCGCTCGGCAGCTCGCTCGGGAACCCCGAGGGCAGCGAAGGCACCTCGCTGGGCAGTCTGCTGGGCAGCTCGGTCGGGATGCTCAGGGACGGCCGCGGGGTGCCGCTCGTGCTGCTCTCGGCGGGCGCCTTCTCGTCCGGCGAGTCGTTGCCTCCCGAGGCGACCAGCACCACGGCGACGACGACGGCGACGCCCACGAGCGCGGCGATCAGGATGAACAGCGGATTGCGGCGCCGTCCGGGGCCGCCGTCCGGTGGCTGTTCCGGCGGCGGCCAGTCACCGTACGACGGCGGTCCGAAACCACCGCCCGGAGGCGGCGTCCCACCCGGAGGCCCGGGCGGCTGAGGCGGTGCGGGCGGCATGGCCATACCGTCAAGCGTCGCCGCGGACCGGGGCGGGGCGCGACCCCCGCACGGCGGTTGATACGGACTCATGGCATGGATCGCATGGTTCCGGAGCATTCCGCGCGGGGACCGTCCGACAGCCGGATCTCACCGGCACGCGCGCGTGGTCAGCCGCGCGCCCCCAGCAGATGGTCCATGGCCAGCTGGTCGAGCCGCTCGAACGCCATCCCGCGCGCGGCGGTCGCCTCCACGTCGAACTCCTCGAAGGCCGAGCGGTCGGCGAGCAGCGCCTGCAGACCGTCCGCAGCCGTGGGCTGCGCCAGCTCGTCCAGTCGCGAGGCGCGCAGGGCCTCCTGGACCTCCGGGTCGGCACGGAAGGCGGCGGCACGCTCCTTCAGGATGAGGTAGTTGCGCATGCAGCCCGCGGCCGACGCCCACACGCCGTCCAGGTCCTCGGTCCGCGGCGGCTTGAAGTCGAAGTGGCGGGGGCCCGCGTAACCGGCGCTCTCCAGGAGGTCGACCAGCCAGAAGGCGGCACGCAGGTCGCCGGCGCCGAAGCGCAGGTCCTGGTCGTACTTGATGCCGGACTGGCCGTTGAGGTCGATATGGAAGAGCTTGCCCGCCCACAGGGCCTGGGCGATGCCGTGCGGGAAGTTCAGCCCGGCCATCTGCTCGTGGCCGACCTCGGGGTTCACGCCGTACAGCTCGGGGCGCTCCAGGCGCTCGATGAACGCCAGAGCGTGGCCGACGGTGGGCAGCAGGATGTCGCCGCGCGGCTCGTTCGGCTTGGGCTCGATCGCGAACTTCAGGTCGTAGCCCTGGGAGGTGACGTACTCGCCGAGGAGGTCGAAGCCCTCCTTCATACGGTCCAGAGCGACGCGTACGTCCTTCGCGGCGCCGGACTCGGCACCCTCCCGGCCGCCCCAGGCGACGTAGGTCTTGGCCCCGAGCTCGACCGCCAGATCGATGTTCCGGATCGTCTTGCGCAGGGCGTAGCGCCGCACGTCACGGTCGTTCGCCGTGAAGGCGCCGTCCTTGAAGACGGGGTGCGTGAAGAGGTTCGTCGTGGCCATCGGCACGGTCATGCCGGTCGTGTCGAGCGCCTGACGGAAGCGCTTGATGTGGGACTCGCGCTCGGTGTCCGAGGACCCGAAGGGGATCAGGTCGTCGTCGTGGAAGGTCACTCCGTAGGCGCCGAGCTCGGCCAGGCGCTGCACCGACTCGACCGGGTCGAGGGCGCGCCGCGTGGCGTCGCCGAACGGGTCCCTTCCCTGCCAGCCGACGGTCCACAGGCCGAAGGTGAACCTGTCCTCGGGGGTGGGCTGGTAGTTCATGCCGCGGCTCCCTTGCTCGCTTGCGACTGTCGCTCACGACTATTTCGTCATGGCGCTTTACAAATTAGTATGCGGAGGCATCTCTGGGAAGAGACATGGTGTCTTTCGTCAGACATGAGCCACGCGTGAGCCGCAGAAAAGGGAGAGCCCGATGTCAGCAGCCGAGGGTCCGCTCGTCGTCGGCGTGGACACGTCCACCCAGTCCACCAAGGCACTGGTCGTCGACGCGTCCACCGGTGAGGTCGTCGCGAGCGGCCAGGCGCCGCACACCGTGTCCTCCGGGGCGGGCCGGGAGAGCGATCCACGCCAGTGGTGGGACGCCCTGTGCGAGGCCCTGCGCCAGTGCGGTGACGCGGCGCACGAGGCCGCGGCGGTGTCGATCGGCGGCCAGCAGCACGGGCTCGTCACGCTGGACGCCCAGGGCGATCCGGTACGCCCCGCCCTGCTGTGGAACGACGTGCGCTCGGCGCCACAGGCGCGCCGGCTGATCGAGGAGCTGGGCGGCGCGAAGTTCTGGGCCGAGCGCACCGGGCTCGTCCCCGCACCGTCCTTCACGGTCACGAAGTGGGCCTGGCTGGCCGAGCACGAGCCGGACGCGGTCCGCGCCACCAAGGCCGTACGCCTCCCCCACGACTACCTCACCGAACGCCTCACCGGGCAGGGCACAACCGACCGCGGCGACGCGTCCGGGACGGGCTGGTGGGCGTCCGGGTCCGAGGCGTACGACGCGGAGATCCTCGCGCACGTCGGGCTGGACCCCGCCCTCCTGCCGCGCGTGGTGCGGCCCGGCGAGGTCGCGGGCACCGTGCGCGACAGCCACGACCTGCCGTTCTCCAAGGGCACCCTGGTGGCGCCGGGTACCGGCGACAACGCCGCCGCCGCGCTGGGCCTCGGGCTGCGTCCCGGTACCCCGGTCCTGAGCCTGGGCACCTCGGGCACGGTGTACGCGGTGTCGAAGCGGCGGCCCACCGACCCGACCGGAACCGTGGCCGGCTTCGCCGACGCGCACGGTGACTGGCTGCCGCTGGCCTGCACCTTGAACTGCACGCTCGCCGTCGACCGCGTCGCCGCCCTGCTGGGCCTCGACCGCGAGGCCGTGGAGCCCGCTACCGGCATCACCCTGCTGCCCTACCTGGACGGCGAACGCACCCCCGCCCTCCCCCACGCCTCCGGCCTGCTGCACGGCCTGCGCCATGACACCACCGCGGGCCAACTCCTCCAGGCCGCCTACGACGGCGCCGTGCACGCGCTGCTGGGCGCGCTCGACCTGGTCCTCGACGAGGACGCGGACCGCTCGGCCCCGCTGCTGCTGATCGGCGGCGGCGCCCGGGGCACGGCCTGGCAGCAGACCGTACGACGGCTGTCGGGGCGCCCCGTGCAGGTGCCCGAGGCCAAGGAACTGGTCGCGCTCGGCGCCGCCGCGCAGGCGGCCGGCCTGCTGACCGGCGAGGATCCGGCCGCGGTGGCCCGGCGCTGGCGTACGGCCGAGGGTCCGGTGCTGGACGCGGTGGAGCGGGACGAGGCGACCCTGGCCAGGATCTCCGGGGTACTCTCCGACGCGGCCCCGCTGCTCGAGCGGAGCGCGGAAAACCACTGAGGACGACGGAGGCATGACCGCACCGCTGCACGAGGCCCGCCCGGCAGGGACCGGGCGCGCGCTGCCCGACACACAACAGGGCATGCGCCGGCGCAACCTCGCCCGGGTGATGCACACCGTCAGTGCCGAGGGGCCGCTCTCCCGTGCCGCCGTCGCCTCGCGCATCGGGCTGACCCGTGCCGCGGTGTCGACCCTCGTCGACGAGCTGATCCGCTCGGGACTGCTGGAGGAGCTGGGCCCCGAGCGGCCCGGCCGGGTGGGGCGGCCCGGCTCGGCGCTCGCCGTCAGCGGACACGGGCCGGCGGGGATCGGCGCGGAGATCGGCGTGGATCACCTCGCGGTGTGCGTGGTCGATCTGCGCGGCGAGGTGCGAGCGCGGGCCGTGCGGTACGGCACGAACCGTGGGCGCCCGCCCCGACCGGTGATCGAGGAGCTCACCGAGCTGGTGGACCGGATCGTCGCCGAGGCCGAGCGCGAGGGCCTGTGGCCGGCCGGGCTCGCCGTAGCCGTACCGGGCCTGGTGGCGCGCGACGCGCGAACGGTCGTACGCGCCCCGAACCTCGACTGGCACGACACGGACCTCGGCGCCCTGCTGCCCTCGGACCTCCCGCTGACCGTCGACAACGAGGCCAACTTCGGCGCGCTCGCCGAACTCCGGCTCGGCGAGAGCACCCCGAGCGACTTCCTGCATGTGTCCGCCGAGATCGGCATCGGCGCGGCGGTCGTCGTGGACGGGCAACTGCTGCGCGGGACACGGGGTTTCGCGGGCGAGCTGGGGCATGTGCCGGTCCGTCCGGACGGGCCCGCGTGTCCGTGCGGGGGCCGCGGGTGCCTGGAGCAGTACGCCGGTGAGGAGGCGGTGCTGCGAGCGGCCGGTCTGGAGCCGGGCGAGGACCGCGTCGGGCTGCTCGCGGGGCGCGCCGCGGACGGCGACACGGACGTACGACGTGCGCTGCGCGACGCGGGAGAAGCGCTCGGCATCGCGCTGACCGGGGCCGTCAATCTGCTGGACCCCGAAGGCGTGGTGCTGGGCGGCGCGCTGGCCGGACTCGCGCCGTGGCTGCTGCCCTCACTGGAAGCCGAGTTGGCACGCCGGACAGCGGGGCCCGCATGTCCCGTGGCCGTGTCGCGACTGGGTTCCGAGGGGCCCTTGCTGGGTGCCGCGCACTCGGTCGTACGGGCGGTGCTCGACGATCCGGCGGCCGTGGCCGAACGCTCCTGATCAACGGATGCCCCAGCAGCGACCGTCCGAACGCGCCTGATCACAGCGCGACTTCACTCGTCCGAGTGAGCGAGTTATCCACAATTCCGCAGCCGTCCACGGAAATACGGAGCGCACTTCTGCCCACCTCGCCCGGGCCGTAACGTGATCCACGCGGGGCGCAGCCGTCGTGTCGGGGCGGCGTCCGGAGCGCAGAGCCGTAACCGCGTGTCCACCGTGCCGAACCCTTCCCCACCGGCCTTCCAGCAGGACGGAGCTGTGCAGCGATGAGCGACCCCCGGATTCTGACCGTGCGCCCCGAACCGGGCGAGTACGCCTGGACGTTCGGCGGAGTGCCACCCGTGGCCCGGATCGCGCCGGGCACGGTCCTCGATCTCTACACGGAGGACTGCTTCGCCGGACGCGTGGCGTCCGAGAAGGACCTGGTGTCGGAAGTGTGCGAGTTCCCGTTCCTCAACCCGCAGACCGGCCCCTTCCACATCGAGGGCGCAGAGCCGGGCGACACCGTCGCCGTGCACTTCGTGTCGATCGAACCGGCCCGGGACTGGGCCGCGTCGACCACGGTCCCGCTGTTCGGCGCGCTCACCTCGACACACACCACGGCCACGTTGCAGCCGCCGCTTCCGGAGACGGTCTGGATCTGGCAGCTCGACCGGACCCGCCGCACGGCCCTGTTCCGGGCACACGACAGCGACATCGAGGCCGAGCTGCCCCTCGACCCGATGCACGGCACCGTGGGCGTGGCTCCCGCCAACCTGGAGGTCCGCTCGGCCCTGGTGCCCGACGCGCACGGCGGCAACATGGACACACCCGAGATGCGAGCCGGCGTCACCTGCTACCTCGGAGTGAACGTCGAGGGCGCGCTGCTCAGCCTCGGAGACGGCCACGCCCGGCAGGGCGAGGGCGAGACCTGTGGAGTCGCTGTCGAGTGCGCGATGAACACGGTGGTGATCGTCGAACTGCTCAAGGGACTCGCCACGCCCTGGCCGCGTATCGAGTCGGACACCCACATCATCTCGACGGGCTCGGCGCGCCCGCTGGAGGACGCGTTCCGGATATCCCAGCTCGACCTGGTGCGGTGGATGGTGCGCGACTACGGCTTCAGTGAGCTGGACGCGTATCAATTCGCAACCCAGTGCGTCGAGTCGCCGTTGGCCAATGTGTGCGACACCAACTACACCTGCGTGGCCAAGCTCCGCAAACAGTGGCTGCCCGCGCGCGAGACACATCGCGGCGTGCATGCTCGGCTGCGGGAGACGGCAGCAACCCTGCGGAACTGAGCAAGACTTCCTGACCACCGAAAGGCACCGCCCCCATGGAACGGGCAAGACCGCTCCCCACGCGACGCCGACTGCTGAAGGGCGCCGCCCTGGCCGCCGTACCGTACGCGCTGCTCCCCGACGCGCGGGCCGGAGCGCGGGTCCGGGGCGTCGACCACCCGTCGGCCGAGTGGCAGCCGGCGAACAGCTCCAACTACACGGCGGCAGAACCGGCTACGGACCGGGTGGTGGACCGCGTGATCATCCATGTCACGCAGGCGACCTTCACCACCACCCTGTCCATCTTCCAGAACCCGAAGAAGGAGGTGTCCGCGCACTACGTCGTCCGCTCGGCCGACGGTCATGTGGCGCAGTGCGTCCGGGAGTCCGACATCGCCTGGCACGCGGGGAACTGGGAGTACAACACGAACAGCATCGGCATCGAGCACGAGGGCTGGGTGGACCGGCCCGCCTACTTCACCGACGTGATGTACGAGGAGTCGGCCGCACTCACCGCGGCGATCTGCACCAGACACGGCATCCCGAGGGACCGCGCGCACATCATCGGGCACCACGAGGTGCCGGGCACGGATCACACCGATCCCGGACCGAACTGGGACTGGGCGCGTTATCTGAGACTGGTCGACCGAGCCTGACTTCAGGCTGAATCGAGCGAGCCCGACCGAGAACCTCACGCCTCGTTCGGGTGGTCCCGGTCGAAGTGGTTGTCCACGCGCGCACCCGGAGTGACGATGTCCCCAGCCGCATCGCCGTCCGGGAGGCCGAGTTGACCGATCCATGGGTGGCCCTGGAGCCGGGGGCCGACCCTGCCGAGCGTGTGCGGATGCTGCGTCGCGCGCATGAGACGTTCACCGAGGTGGGCACGGTGCCGCGGCCGGTGCGTGCGGTGGTGGCCGACTCATGGCGGCGTTCCGTGCGGGCGGGGGTCGGACCCGACGGCACGGCGAGGGTGGAGCTTGCGGACGGTGACCTCGGTGCCTATCGGGCCGAGCATCCGCTGGCCCGGGTGATGCCGCTGTTCCGGGAGCTCATGGGCACCTTCGCGGCCGACGGCGAGCATCTGCTCGCCGTGTGCGACGCCCGCGGCAGGCTGCTGTGGGTCGAGGGCCATCCGACGACCCGGCGACGGGCGGACGGGATGAACTTCGTGCCCGGCGCGCGCTGGGCGGAGACCGCGGTCGGCACGAACGCGCCGGGCACGGCTGTCGCCGTCGACCGTCCGGTGCAGGTCTTCGCCGCCGAACACTTCATCCGGCGGGTGCAGCCCTGGACCTGTGCGGCGGCGCCGGTGCACGATCCGCGCACCGGGCGGGTGCTGGGCGCGGTGGACATCACCGGCGGGGACGGGCTCGCGCATCCGCACAGCCTGGGCTTCGTCCAGGCGGTCGCTCGGGCCGCCGAGTCCCAGCTGGCCCTGCTCCCCGAGGGACAACCGGTCGCCGACACATCCGAGTTGACCGCGCTGGGCCGCGATGAGGCACTGCTCGTCTCGGGAGGTCGCCGGCTCCGGCTCAGCCGTCGGCACAGCGAGATCCTGGTGCTGCTGGCCCGCCATCCGGAGGGGCTGACCGGCGACGAGCTGCTGTGCGCGCTGTACGAGGACGAGTCGGTGACACCGGTGACCTTGCGCGCCGAACTGGCCCGGCTGCGCAGACTTCTCGGCCCCGGGCTGCTGGCCTCGCGGCCCTACCGGCTGACCGTGCCGGTCGAGTCGGACGTCGCCGCCGTCGAGCGGCGCCTGGAGACCGGTGCGGTCACGGCGGCGGTGACGGCGTATGCCGGCCCGCTGCTGCCCGCCTCGCAGGCACCGGCGGTGGTGCGGCTGAGGCACCGCCTGGCCGACGGCCTCCGGACGGCGCTGATCACCCGCGGCGACCCCGATCTGCTGGCCGACTGGGCCCACGCGGCGTGGGGCGAGGACGACCTGGACGTCTGGCGCGCGCTGGCCGTCGTACGCCCGACCGCCGCGGTCCGCTCGCGGCTGGCCGCGCTGGAGTCGGAGCTCTCGGCACCGGCCGACCGGCCACGCGGGGCGGCCCGCTGACCGGACGCCACGCGTGGCCGCCTCACCTCGGCACCGGCCACGCAACGTACTCGCAACGTCCCCGTCCCTAGCCTCGCGCCGAGAGCTGCCCAACGGCGGGCAGCGCAGCTCCGGGAGGCAGAGCACCATGACCCGTTACACGGCGCCCGGCACAGAGGGCGCGATCGTCTCCTACCAGGCTCGCTACGACCACTTCATCGGTGGCGAGTGGGTACCGCCGATCCGCGGGCAGTACTTCGAGAACCCCTCGCCGGTGAACGGGCAGCCGTTCACGGAGATCGCGCGCGGCACCGCGGAGGACGTGGAGCGGGCGCTCGACGCGGCGCACGCGGCCGCTCCTTCCTGGGGCCGCATGTCGGTGACCGAGCGGTCCGACATCCTGCTCAAGATCGCCGACCGTATGGCGGCGCATCTGGAGCCGCTGGCCGTCGCCGAGAGCTGGGAGAACGGCAAGCCGGTCCGCGAGACCCTCGCCGCCGACATCCCGCTCGCCATCGACCACTTCCGCTACTTCGCGGGCGCGATCCGCTCCCAGGAGGGCTCGCTGGGCGAGCTGGACGACGACACGGTGGCGTACCACTTCCATGAACCGCTGGGCGTCGTAGCGCAGATCATCCCCTGGAACTTCCCCATCCTCATGGCGACTTGGAAGCTCGCCCCAGCGCTCGCCGCGGGCAACGCGGTCGTCATCAAGCCCGCCGAGCAGACCCCGGCATCCATCCACTACTGGATGAGCCTGATCGCGGACCTGCTGCCGCCGGGTGTGGTGAACATCGTCAACGGCTTCGGCGTGGAGGCGGGCAAGCCGCTCGCGTCGAGCCCGCGGGTGGCCAAGGTGGCGTTCACGGGCGAGACGACGACGGGGCGGCTGATCATGCAGTACGCCTCCGAGAACATCAAGCCGGTCACACTGGAACTCGGTGGCAAGTCGCCGAACATCTTCTTCGACGACGTATGGGCGCACAACGACGATTTCCGCGACAAGGCCCTCGAAGGCTTCACGATGTTCGCGCTCAACCAGGGCGAGGTGTGCACCTGCCCGTCCCGGGCGCTCGTCCAGCGCGGTCACTACGCCGAGTTCCTGGAGGCGGCCGTCGCCCGCACCGAGCAGATCACGGCGGGCCATCCGCTGGACACCGACACGATGATCGGCGCGCAGGCCTCCAACGACCAGCTGGAGAAGATCCTCTCCTATCTGGACATCGGCCGCCAGGAGGGCGCGAGGATCCTCACGGGCGGCGAACGCGTCGAGTACGACGGCGAGTTGAAGGGCGGCTACTACGTCCAGCCGACCATCTTCGAGGGCGACAACCGGATGCGGATCTTCCAGGAAGAGATCTTCGGCCCGGTCGTGTCCGTGACGTCCTTCGACGACTTCGACGACGCGATCAAGATCGCCAACGACACCCTCTACGGGCTCGGTGCCGGCGTATGGACGCGGGACATCAACACGGCGTACCGCGCGGGCCGTTCGATCCAGGCGGGCCGGGTATGGACGAACTGCTATCACGCGTACCCGGCGCACGCGGCGTTCGGTGGGTACAAGCAGTCCGGGATCGGGCGTGAGACGCACAAGATGATGCTGGAGCACTACCAGCAGACGAAGAACCTGTTGGTGTCGTACTCGCCGAAGAAGCTGGGCTTCTTCTAGAGCGTGAAGTCGGTTGCCTGGAGGCGTCGTTGCACTCCAGGCAACCCGACACGCTAGGTACCCAATGCAATCAGTCGGGTTCTCATAGATACTCTCTGGCGCTGGCGTCCAATGCCTCAGGTCTGGTTCTCGCCACCGTCGACGTAGACGTTCGCGCCGACGACGTAGCTGCTCTGTTCCGAGGCCAGGAAGGCCACGACTGCGGCGGCCTCCTCGGGCCGGCCCATGCGGCCCTTGGGCACGGTCGCGGCGACCTGCTCCTTGATCGCCCGGGCGGTCTCCTCGTCGCCGAAGGCGGCGGTGCCCCCGGGCGTCTCGATCCATGCCGGCGAGACCACGTTGACCCGGATGCCACGGCCCTTGAGCTCGGTGGACCACGTCCGCGCGAAGGACCGGACGGCCGCCTTCGACGCCGCGTACGCGCCGAACGCCTCCATTCCGCGGTCAGCGGCCGTGGAACCGACCAGGACGATCGAGGCTCCGTCGTTGAGCAGCGGCAACGCCTTCTGCACCGTGAACAGCGTGCCTCGGGTGTTGACCGCGAAGGTCTGGTCGAAGTGCTCCTCGGTGGTCTGTTCCAGCGTCATGAACGAGCCGATCGCCGCGTTCGCCACGAGCACGTCCAGATTCTGGCCTCGCGCCCGGACCGCCTCGTAGAGCCGGTCCAGGTCCTCCGGCTTCCCGATGTCTCCGACGACCGCGGTGGCCCGGTCCGTTCCGATGGTCTTGACGGCGGCCTCCAGCTCGGCCTCGCGTCTCCCGGTGACGAACACGTACGCACCCTCGTCCGCCAGCCGTACGGCGGTGGCCAGACCGATACCGGTGCTGCCCCCGGTGACCACCGCCGTCTTGCCTTCCAGCTGTCCCATGTGGGTGTCTCCATCACTTTCTCGTTGCCGATCCATTCGACATCGATAATGCGGGAGCAGCGGAGTACGATCCATGATGCACAGTCCAGACTTCTTTACGCATCGTCCAGGAGGCGCTCGGTGCTCGGCTTTCGGGATCCAGTGGCTGACGCGATCGGCCTGCTCAGGCCCCGCACGGTGATCGGGCCCAGTCTCCGGGCCGTGGGTGAGTGGGCGTTGCGCTTCGACACGTTCTTGCACGTGCGGATCGGCGGCCTCGTGCGCGGCACGTGCTGGTTGATCCTCGAAGGGCACGAGCCGGTGCTCTTGCAGGAGGGTGACACCTTCATGCTGGGCAACCCGCCGCCTTATGTGCTGGCCAGCACGCTCGACGCAAGCCCGGGCCCTGCGGAGCAGGTGTGGGCGAGTGCCGAAGACGGGTTCGTGCGGATCGGCCCCAAGTCCGAGGAGGACCTCTACCTCTGCGTCGGGCACATCGCGTTCGACGACCAGAACGCGGCCCTCCTGACCGATCTCCTGCCGCCGCTCGTGATCGTCCGCGTGGGCGATCCTCATGGCGGGCGGCTCGCGCAGCTGATCGATCTCCTGGCCACCGAGGTCCAGGTCGCCGCCGCCGGCGGCCCGCTGGTGCAGAACCACCTCGCGCAGATCCTGCTCGTGCACATGCTGCGTGCTCACGCCGGCCAGACAGACCGGCCCACCGGCTGGCTGAGCGCCCTGAACGAGGACGGCATCGGTGCCGCCCTGCGCGCCGTGCACGCGAACGTGGCCCACTCCTGGAGCCTCAAGGAGCTCGCCGAGATCAGCCACATGTCGCGTTCCGCGTTCGCCCAGGCCTTCAAGTGCCACGTCGGGGTCCCGCCGTTGGAGTACCTGATCCAATGGCGCATGAGCCTCGCGCGCGACGCCCTCACCCGCGACTCTCTGTCGATCTCCGAGCTCGCACGGGCCACGGGTTACCAGTCCGAGAGCGCGTTCAGCACCGCGTTCCGCCGCGTGGTCGGCTCATCGCCCGCACAATTCCGGAACAAGGCACGGCAGCCGGCGCACTCGGCCGCGAACCGAAGCTGAAGGAGGCGTCCCGTGCTCGGCTGCGCCGCTCACGCCGGCGACGAAGACGCCGGCGCACCGCCCGCCGACACCACAACCCGAATTACGGGGCAGAGCCGCTCGTTTGACAGATCCTTGCTCGTCCGGTCCCCTGCGCCGCCTCCCTATCCGCGCCACTCCGGTGGCTGCTTGACGATCCCGAGATCACTTTCAGCGTCGAAACCGGCGCCCTCGTGCGGAAGAGCGACTGGGCGTGCGATGTCGGCCCCCAGGTCGAAAGCGGCACCGGCGATCGAATCGGCTATGTCTGCTTCCTGGTGCTGCTGCTTCGCCCGTTCATGATGTGCCCTCAGAAGATCAACGATTCTCCGGATCGGACCGTGCCGGAGGTCAGGAGTCGGCGTCTCCTCGCTCATGAACGGTGATTCCCTTCCGTAAACCCCGCGCAGGGGGTGATCGGTGGCATGCAGGCATCGGGCCGTCAATATGAGGTCCCGTCAGGTGTGACGACCGCTTCTGGGCGAGTCGCTCAGTGCTGATGCGTTCCGGCGTCATCGCCACGAGTGCAGGTGACCACCGGTCCCTCCCACCTGGGAGCACGTCTGAATCAGACGGCGAGAGCGGCCGGTGTGTCACCGACAAGTCGGTGCCGGGCGTGTCCCGATGCGGCGTTCGTGTCGTGAACCGGACCTCGCTGCGTGCGGCGACCGTCTCAGGGCCGGGGAATATTGCGCAGGTTGGCACGGGCCAGGTCGAGCATCTTGCCGACGCCGCCGTCGAGCACGGTCCGGCCCGCGGCAAAGGCGAATCCCTTGACCTGGGCGGCCGAGATGTGCGGCGGTATCGACAGCGCGTTGGCGTCGGTCACCAGGTCGACCACGAACGGTCCGTCGTGAGCGAGCGCCCGCTTGAGCCCTTCGACGACATCCCCCGGGCGCTCGATACGGATCGCCTCGATGCCCGCGCTGCGCGCGATCGCCGCATAGTCCACCGGCTCGTGGTCGGTCTCGTACTCGGGCAGCCCCTCGACCAGCATCTCCAACTTCACCATGCCCAGGGAGGAGTTGTTGAAGACGATCGTCTTCACCGGCAGATCGTGCAGCTTCACCGTGAGCAGCTCGCCCATCAGCATGCCCAGTCCACCGTCGCCCGACATCGAGATCACCTGGCGGCCGGGGTAGGCGTACTGCGCGCCGATGGCGTGCGGCAGCGCGTTGGCCATCGTGCCGTGCAGGAACGAACCGATCACCCGTCGCCGCCCGTTGGGGGTCAGATAACGCGCCGCCCACACGTTGCACATGCCGGTGTCCACGGTGAACACCGCGTCGTCCTCTGCGAGTTCGTCCAGAACCGATGCCGCGTACTCGGGATGGATCGGGGTGTGCCGCGCGACGTCGTGCGTGTAGGCGGAGACCACCGTCTCCAGCGACCTCGCATGCTTGTGCAGCATCCGGTCCAGATAGGCACGGTCCCGCTTCGCCTCGACCAACGGCAGCACAGCCCGCAGCGTCTCCCGGACATCGCCGTGGACCCCGAGTTCCAGCACAGTACGACGGCCGAGGCGACCCGCATCGTGGTCGATCTGCACCGTCCGTGCCTGCGGCAGGAAGTCGTTGTACGGGAAATCGGTGCCGAGCAGCACGACCAGGTCGGCCTCGTGCATCGCGTCGAAGCAGGCGCCGTAGCCCAGCAGACCGCTCATGCCCACGTCGTACGGGTTGTCGAACTGGATCCACTCCTTGCCCCGCAGGGTGTGCCCGATGGGGGCGGCGGCCTTCTCGGCGAGCGCCATGACCTCGGCGTGCGCGTCCCGCACTCCCGCACCGCAGAACAGCATCACCTTCCGTGCCGCGTTCAGCCTCTCGGCCAGCGCCCGGACCTGTGTGTCCGGCGCGACGACCCGGCCGCGCTCAGTGACCAGGTCACTGCTTCCCGTCGGGTGAGCAGCCTCGTGGTGCGCGACGTCGCCCGGTATCACCAGGACCGACACGGCGCTGTTGCCAAGAGCCCGCTGCATGGCGATCCGCAGCACCCGGGGCATCTGCTCGGGGGTGCCGATCATCTCGCAGTAGTCGCTGCACTCGGTGAACAGCCGTTCCGGGTGCGTCTCCTGGAAGAATCCGGTACCGATCTGGTGGGACGGGATGTGCGAGGCGAGTGCCAGCACGGGCGCACCGGAGCGGTGCGCGTCGTACAGTCCCTGGACCAGATGCGTGTTTCCGGGGCCACAGCTTCCGGCACACACCGCGAGCCTGCCGGTCAGCTGTGCCTCCGCTGCCGCAGCGAAGGCGGCGGCCTCCTCGTTGCGTACATGCACCCACTCGATGCCGTCGGTACGGCGCACCGCGTCGACCACCGAGTTCAGGCTGTCACCCACCACGCCGTAGATCCGCTCCACGCCCGCCTGCCGCAGAATGTCCACCATCTGCTGAGCCACGGTCAGATTCCGCATCGCCCGACTTCTCCCCTCAGGCTGCATGCCTGTCCCATATGACTCTCGACAGCCTCAATATAGTTGACGCATCCACTTCATACCCATGGGATCCGGGTGCTCACCCAGCAGAACTTCAGCCAAGCTGCGCCTTCAGCCACCGCAGGACATCAGGTGTGACCGGGTCGGTGATGTCCGCGAACTCGTCGTGCCGCTTGAGGAACTTGGCGACGTAGGGGCAGACCGGGACGATCCGCATTCCGGATGCGCGCACGTCGGCGAGTGCCTGCTGGACCAGCTGTGAGGCCAGCCCCTGGCCGGCGAATGCCTCGTCGATCTCCGTGTGGAAGAAGACACGCTGCACGCCCCGGTCACGGTAGGCGGTCAGACCGGCACGTCGGCCGTCGACCAGGATCTCGTACCGGTGATCGGCGTCTGCACGCTCGACGACCGTGGTGGTGGAGGACTCGCTCATGGTGTGCCTTTCGCAAGAGGGGGTCAGCGGGTCGGTGGGTTGCGGCGCGGTGTGATGACGGCGTTCGGCAGGGCCGGTGCGGGAAGGCGGCCGCTGGGAGAGTCCTCGATGACGCCGAAGCGTTCGGAGGAGGCTTCCCAGTCCTCGCGGGCCTTCACGATGTCCTCGTGGCTGCGACCGATGAAGTTCCACCACATGACGATCTCCTCCCCGAAGGGAGGTCCTCCCAGGAGGATGGCCCGCGCCGGGTCGTCGGTCTCGTTCACCATCGTCAGGGTGTCCGCGCCGCGAGGGACGTAGCCGAGTTCGGCAGGCCTCAGCACCGTGTCGATCAGGCGGATGGCCCCGCTGTCCACGAGGAGGCCGTGCTCGAAAGCCGTGTCCACGGCGAGAGAGAGCGCCGCGCGGGGTTCGATGACGATCTCGGCGCCGAGCAGCGGCGTGAACGCCCTGACCGGGGAGGTCCGGCCGGCGAGCGTGCCCAGGAAGACCCGGAGGCGGGCTCCGTCGGTCTGCGCGAGTTCGGGCACGTAGTGCTGGAAGTCCCGGGCGGCGTTGCGGTGTTCCTCGGGCAGCGCGACCCACAACTGGACGCCGTGGATGACCCTGGTGTTCGGCGTGGAGATTTCCGAGTGGGCGATGCCGTATCCGCCGGTCATGAGGTTCATCTCGCCGGGCCGGACCAGGGAGTGGGTGCCCAGGGTGTCGCGATGCTCGATCTCTCCGCTGAACAGCCAGGTCACCGTCTGCAGTCCGGTGTGCGGATGCGGGGGCATGTTCATGCCGCCCGACTCGGCGACCTGGTGCGGGCCGTAGTGGTCGGCGAAGCACCAGGCGCCGATGAGGGTGCGAGCCCGCTGGGGCAGCGTCCGCCGCACGCGCATCGCACGTGGACCGCCGAGGGGTACGTCACGCGCCGTCAGGACATCGACCCGGGGGGTTCCGGCCGACCGGTCGCCTTCGCCGAGCGCACCGCGGCGTAGAGCCTCGGCATTGCCTTCCGGGTTGCTCACCGGGAGCACCTCCTCAGTCTGGTTGTCACATCAACTATGATGCCACGAAGGCAGGCCGAAGGCGACAGCACCCGCACGGACGCGGGCCACTGCGAGCGTGGCCCGAAGGAGACCCGACGTGAGCAACCAGACCCACAGCGCCCCACCCCGCAGGATCTTCATCGACAAACAGAGCCCCAAGGCCTTCCATGCCCTGGTGCAGGTCTCGGAGGCGGTCCGGGCCACAGCCTCCGAGGCCGGGCTCGACCGCATCACCGTGGAACTGATCAACATCCGCGTATCGCAACTCAATGGCTGCGCCTACTGCCTCGACGTGCACACCAGGGCGGCCCTGCGCATCGGTGAATCACCGCAGAGACTCGGAACCCTGAGCGCATGGCGGGACACCGACCTGTTCACTCCCTCGGAGCGCGCCGCCCTGGCGCTGGCCGAGGCCACAACCGATCCGGCGAACGCCACGATCCAGGCATCCGCCTACGAGGACGCCCGACAGGCTCTCACCGCAGACCAGATCTCAGCCGCGATCTGGGTGGCGGTCACCATCAACGCGTTCAATCGCGTGTCGATCATGAGCAAGCACCCCGTACCGCCGCGTCACGAGAAGTAGCGGCGGTCGGCATGACCCGGCATCCGCTGAAGACAGCGCGTCAGGAGACGTCTCGTGCAGTGCAGTTCTCCGAGTACGGCACCACGGAACAACTACGCGTTGTCGACGCGACGCCCGCTGCCTTGAGGGAAATCCGTGATCAGAATCGGCATCATCCTCGGCAGTACCCGCCCCAAGCGCAACGGCGAGCAGGTCGCCAACCGGGTCTACGACAAGGCATCCCAGCGCGACGACGCCGAGCCACATCCGGCGTACTCAAGAACGCCATCGACTTCCTCTACACCGAGTGGCACAAAGAGGGCGTTTCCTCCCGATGTTTCATCCTGAGATGCGTCTTTGATGAACTATCAGAGCCCTCGCCATGTTGATGTGGATTCCTTGGTGAAGCGGTGGCCCTTGGCTCCGGCCCCTGCGGAGAGCTTCTGCCAGGCCCGCTTGGGCACCTTTTGGCCAGGGCGTCCGCGCGGAACTTCCCGGCGCCGGTGGTGACTTCGTGCGAGCAGGCCAGCGCGAGGACGTAGCCGGTATCGCGTTCCTCCAGCGCGGTTCGCCGCGTCGGGTTGCCGCCGTAAACCTCGTCACCGGCGACCCAGGCGGCCCGGTGCCCGGCGTCCAGGAACCGGGCGACCATGCGGCGGCCAGCGCCGGCTTGGTCGCGAACCCTGTCTCCTCGCCGAGCCCGGCGGCGCGGCAGCGGTCGGGGTCGGAGGTCCAGGAGCGCGGAATGTACAGTTCCCGGTCCACCGCGGCGTGCCCGCGCCGGCCTGCGTAGACCAGGTAGACGGCGACCTGGGCATTTTCGATCCTGCCCGCGGTGCCGGTGTACTGGCGCTGGACGCCGACCGTGCCGGTGCCCTTCTTCACGTCCCCGGTCTCGTCGACCACCAGAACCGCCTGGTCGGCGTGCAGGTGCTCCACCACGCAGCCGCGTACGTCGTCGCGGGCCTGGTCGGCGTCCGACTTGGCCCGCCCGAGCAGGTGCTGCATGCCGTCCGGGGTGGCCTCCCCGGCCCACTCGGCGATGGTCCAGCAGTTCTTACGCGGCAGGTCCGACAGCAACCCGAGCACCAACCGTCCGGCCGTGCGCCGGGGTTCGACTCGTGTGAACCGGCCTGCGATCCGGCTTATCAGGCCCTCGAACGCCTCCTGCCAGCGGGCAGGGGCTACGCTGTGACCTGCGGCCACCGAATGATCGTTTGCCTTCACACACCGATGATCAACGGCGGCCTCACCCGTCTCCACAGCGCGTCAGGGTCGTGCAGTGTTCGTCTGCCGTCCTGTGTCAGGAGGACATGTGCAATGTGGCGAAGTCTGGTGGGTCGAGTTCGACGAGCGGCGGCTGGTCGTACTGCTGTCGGCAGACGACGCGTCCGGGATCCGGGCGATGCAGGTCGTCGCGCCGGCGGGCGTCGACATCAGCGGTCTGGGCGTCGAAGTGCAAGTGGGCGCCATGGAAGGACTGCCCTTTGAAGGCGTGCTTCGGTTCGCATTCCCGCGTCCAGGCTTCACCCCCTGCACGTGGCTGACCACCATGTCCCGGGACGACCTGATCGAGCGGGCAGCCGTCCTGTCCTCCGCGAAGCTCAGCGAGATCGAGGATGCCCTCCGCCTCGACGGACAGGCGAAAGAATGGACCCCGGCGACAACCGCGAAGCTCAGCGAGATAAAGGACGCCCTACGTACGTCTCGGTGAACTCGAGTAGGCGGACCACGCCCCCCGATGGCGTGGTCGATCTCGTCCAGATGATCGACACTGGCCACCTGTCTCCGCGGCGCTCTCACCATCGAGATCACGAACTACGGCTGGAGCACTAGGAGCGCAGTAAGGCCCCGTCGGGGCAGGGTGACCAAGTGGGCCCCCTGGCCCGACGGAGCTCGGTCACCGGACGGCGGGTTACCGGCGCCCGGCAGCGGTCGGTGCCGTGTGCGGCGCTCCCCGGCTCAGCCGAAGTTCACGTCGCTGCACCACATGTAGGCCTGGTCGAGGTGCGAGGCCTGCCAAATCACGAACAGGATGTGGTGTCCGGTGTAGCCGGAGGTCTGGACGGGGAACGTGATGTTCTGCGCCGGGGCGAAGCGGCCGGTTTGCGTGATGAAGTCGAGGTTGCTCCAGCCCAGGGTCTGGGTCTTGGGGTCGAAGCCCTGCTTGCTCACGTAGACCTTGAAGTAGTCGGCACCGTGGGACGCCTGGTCGTACAGGTGGACCGAGAAGTTGTTGCCGACGGTGGTGGTCTTCCACTGCCCGGGCTTGTCCAGGCTGGCGTTCCTCGAGAGGTTGTTGCTGCAGAGCGTCCCGTCGGGGGTCCGCGCCTGGAACTGGCCACCGAGGCCGTCGCGGAGCGCGCTCATCCAGTTCCACATAGTGTCGGGGTTGGCCTGGAAGGCCTGCCAACACATGGGGTCTTCGGTCTGCATGGCCGGGTTCGTGTGGTTGCTGCCCCACGTCTTCCAGCACTGGTACGCGCGGGAGGCGGGGTCGACGACGGTGCCGTGAGCCTGGGCGGGGGCCGACCAGGTGAGTGCGCCGGCAACCACGGCGAACAGCATGACGAGCGCCTGGAGAGGCCGACGGAGGGACGACCGCGAACGCCCGGCTAACGGACTCTGTTTGCGCATGTGGGGGGACTCCTTCCAGTTGCAAGGCTGTCATGGGAGCGCTCCCAACGGTAGGTATTCTGAGTGAGATGTCAATGAAACAAACGGAGTTGATTACAGGGGTGGGCGGCGAGCAGGGAATCTGCCGTGAGCCGGGAGTCAGTAGCGTTCCCGGGACCGGAAAGCGAGGGGGCGCCCTGGACTGGCGTGCGGGGCGATGCCAGGGAGGGCGTTCGCAGCATGGCAACGGGACCTGGTTCTGGCGTGAGGGCTGTCCAGTTTGAGGTTCCCCCGGCGTGCGGAAGGTGCTGATCAGCTGGTCAGGGCGGGGTGACGGGGTTTCAGGTTCGTTCGTTCGGCCGTTGCCGGGTCGGCGTAGTGCTTCTCCTCGAATTCGATCGGGCTGAGGTAGCCGAGCCGCTTCTGGACGCGCCGGGAGTTGTAGAAGCCGTCGATGTACTCGAACAGTGCGAGATTCGCCTCGGCCCGGTGGTGAAGACGTGGCCACGGATGCACTCTGTCTTGACGATCATCCACGGGTTCTCCGCGAGGGCCTTGTCGTAACTGCCCCCGACCGAACCCGTGAATGCTGCAACTCCCGCTCGCAGTAGTCGAGTTGTCCGCTTCGCGGATGTGTATTGGCAGCCGTGGTCCGCGTGGTGGATCAGTTTGCCCGGTTCGACTTCCCGGCCTGCGAGCGCGTACTCGTCCTGACCGCGGGACAGGCTGCTGACCACCCGAAGTTCGTCCCCGTTCTGCAGAAGGTGCGGGTCCGTCTGCCGGTCGGCCGTCCCCGGATCCGGCCCGGCGCTGTCGCTGCGGACAAGGTCTACTCATGCCGCGCCAATCGCTCTTATCTGCGCAATCGAATGCTGTTTCCCGTGTGCACCGCCCGCGCCGTGACGATCGACTACGCGCGACCCGACGGCCAGCCACTGACGGACGCCGACTTCGAGCAGATGCAGCAGCTGCCCGGGGGTTCACGAGTGTGGCTGACCCGTCACAGCTGCCCCTCTCGGAGCTCGTTTCCCGTCTGGGAGAAGATCGTTCCCCGTGGTGTTGAGGATCCGGTGGCAGTGATCGGGTAGGGCGCCGTTGCCTCAACGGACGATCAAGGGCTCAGCGGACGACCAGGGGCCGGAACGCCTCCCGTACGTCGGACTTGGACTCCTCGACGTAGTCGTCCGGATCCGGACCCGAGTCGTCGCTGTCGTAGCCGTACTCGTAGTACGAGACGGACGGAGGGCAACTGGAGCCGTCGATCTGGATTTTGCGGTTGGTGACGAGCTTGCCGGTGCGCAGTTCGTAGACCTTCACCGGCATCGCGATTTGTGGAAGGTCACGTTGGTGACGGAGCCGGAGCCGTACTCGTACGGGCAGGTCCGGACGGCGGAGCCGAAGGTGCCGTCGCCGACGCAGACCACCAGGACGGCGTCCTCGACGCCGTCGGCGCGCCAGGAAGCGGGAAGTTGGCCGGCGTACTCGTCGTCGCCGGGAAACAGCGCGCGGTTGACGCCCTTGCCGACGCGCCCGGAAGGCCCCATACCGTGCGGGCGTTTACCAAGCATCGAAAGAACTGGGCGGCGGCGTGGCGCAGGTGCAGAAGACCGTCAGCAAGGCCCAGCAGCTCATCTCCCGCGAGTTCCTCACCCGCATCTACGACGACGGCACCCCGACCGGCGTCGAGCTGTCCACCACCCGGCCCCGGCAGATAGTGGTGATCGGGAGCCTGCTTGAGTTCACCGATGGCGGCGCGGCGCCGTGAACCCGGAGAAGATCAACTCCTTCGAGCTGTACCGGACATCGATCCAGGACGTCGAGATCATCACGTTCGACGAGCTATACCAGCGGGCGTGCTTCATCGTCGAAGATCGCTGAGTCTCCCATCCGCCGGTCTGGGTTCCTATGGGCGTGTCCAGTAGACGGCTGCTGCTACCCGCGCATGCCGAGTGCGTCGCGTTCCGCGCGCCGCTCGGGCTGAGCTTGTCGGTGCGGTGCAATTGTCGACGAACAGCCCCAGTTTTGCTGTGGTCTGCGACCCGTCCGGCTCGGTGAGCTGGACGACAGCCTTAGCTTGAGTCTTAACCTCTGTGCGGGCGTTGCTCGGCATGCCGGGAGTGAAACTGGCCGGTCGGCCGTCTCACGGCCGACCGCCCAGTGAGCGGCAGCGGGTTCGGGAACACCGGGAAAGCGAAGGCCCGTCCTGCTGGTGTTGCGTAACCTCTCGGGCGGCTCAGCAGCAGAGCGAGTCGGGCTCGGGCCGCCTTCGTTGCCCCTCGGGGGTGAAGGTGAAGGCTTTGTCAAAGGGCGCGTCTCCGAAGCGGACAGCGAGCAGAACAGGTTCCTCAAGCTTGGGCCATGTGGACTCGGAGGCCGGGGTGCTGCCATTCCAGAGATGGAAGAACACCATGGGATCGTCAGGATCCTCGCCCAGGTAGCCGAGCGTCTTGCTGTACAGCGTGCTGGTCCCTCCGAACAGGATGGACGGGGGGCCGAACTCGGAGATGACATCTGCCCACGAGCGGTCCTCCTGCGCCCACGGGCGCACCCGGGCCCGCAAAGCGTGATACTCGTCAGCGGACAGAACGTGATCGGGCCTGAGCCAGCCGCGGCGACGCGCGAACTCGGCGTAGACCGAGGCGACGCAATTCTGGTCGTTGCCTCCCGGCATCAACTCCTGGAACAGGCCTGCCACACCCGTGCTGGTCCAGGCCCCTCGACTCGACCAGGCGAGCTGCTCTTCAGCCAATGCCTCGGGCCGGCATTCCACGAACAGCAGATGATCCATCAGCATCCGCAGGGCCGCGTCACCCTGCGAGAACATGCCGGGACGGCGCAGGGCAGAGTTCAACTGGCCGACGAGATAGGCGTGTATCTCATCGACACCCACAAGTGATCTAGTGGAGGACACACTCAGAGTGTGCCCTACACCCTCGCACCGGGTGCCGCAGCAGGCAGAGGCGCGAGCGCCTGGCCCACTTGGGCTAGACCGCGGTGAACCCGCCGTCAGCGGCAACCACGGCGCCTGTGATGAAGCTTGAGCGTGGTGAGGCGAGGAAGCACAGGACCTCGGCGATCTCCTCGGGCTGTGCCACTCGGCCCAGGGGTTGCGCGTCGGCGAAGGACGCCAGGTACGCCCGGCTGTCGGAACGGATCGTGTCGAGGAAATCGGTCTCGATGACGCCTGCGGCAACGATGTTGGCGCGGATGCCCAGTGGCCCGCCCTCGACGGCGAGCACCTTGGTCAGCTGGGCCAGTGCGCCCTTCGACGCGCTGTAGGCGGCGCCTTCGGGCAGGGCGACGGTGCAGGTGTAGGAGCCGGTGCTGACGATGGATCCGCCGCCGCGGGCCTTCATGGCCCGGAAGGCTTCGCGGGTGCAGAAGAAGGAGCCGCGGGCGTTGACGGCCATCACGGCGTCCCAGTCCTCGGCGGTGGTTTCGGTGACGGGCTTGTTCAGGGTGCGTCCGGCGTTGTTCACCAGGATGTCGAGTCCGCCGAAGGTGTCCACGGCGCACTGCACCGCGCGGGCGGCGGTGTCTTCCTGCGTGATGTCGCCACTCATCGCGAGGACGCCGGGAAACTCGTCCGGCAGAGTCTTGATGTCGGGGCGTAGGTCGACGGCGACGACGCGGGCGCCGCGGGCGCTGAGGAGCGCCACCGTCTCCTTGCCCACGCCGCGCGCGGCCCCGGTGACGAGGGCGACCTTTCCGGCGAACTCGGCGGCTTCGGCGGCTTCGGCGGCTTCGGCAGACGGAGTTGCAGGCGTCATGGTGCGTTCCCTGGAGAAGGTGCGTGCAGGCGCCGGTGTGGGGCGCCCTGAATTGCTGTGCGGTGGCGCGGCGACCGGGCCAGGTGGGCGAAGCCGTTGACGCGCTCACGGGGGCGCAGCCTTCACGGCAAGCCGCCTGGACGTCGCACGGTCCGGCTGCTCAGTGCGCGGTGAGCCCGCCGTCGACCACCAACTCCGAGCCGGTGACGAACGAGGAGTCGTCGCAGGCGAGGAAGAGGATCGCGGGTGCGATCTCGTCGGCGCGGCCGGCTCGGCGCATGGGCGTGCGTTGGATGTCCGGCTGCTGGTCACCCTGGTCGTCCAGGAGTTCCTGAATCATCGGCGTGGCGACCACCCCGGGATGCACCGAGTTGATCCGCACTCCCTGCCGGGCGTACTCGACCGCGGCGGTCTTGCTCAACAGGCGCACCGCGCCCTTGGACGCTTGGTAGGCCGCGGCCGCGCCGCTTCCCACCAGGCCGAGCACCGACGACGTATTGATCACCGACGCGTTGCCGCTCGCCCGCAGGAGCGGCATCGCCGTCTTCATGCCGAGCCATGTGCCCTTCTGGTTCACGTCGATGACACGGTCCCAAGCCTCCTCCCGCGTTTCCTCGATGCCCGGCCAGTCCAGGATGCCGGCGAGGTTCACGAGCACGTCCAGCGTTCCGAACCGGTGGCGTACGACGTTGATCACTTGGTCCCACTCCCGCGCGGAGGAGACGTCGAGGCGGGCAGCGACGACCTCCGCGCCGCGTGCCTCGATCCGGTCGGCCAGACCCCGCAGGGGATCTTCGGCGACATCGGTGATCACTATCCGGGCGCCTTCGCGGGCGAAGAGTTCGGCGGTCGCTGTGCCGAGGCCCCCGGCCGCGCCAGTGATCAGTGCGACCTTGCCGTCGAGTCGTTGTCCTGTCATGAAATGGTCCTTGATTCTCGTGATGCTGACTGCTGTGTCGGGACTCTTTGTTCCGTCAGCGTCGGTCACGCCCCTGTCACGGCGACTGCTGCTCCCGGTAGAGCACGAGGTGCTCGTGGTAGAGCACGCCGTCCCGGATGTCGCCCGTCGCGGTGAACCCGGTGTCGTCGATGTAGTCGAGGTGGCTGCCCGTCACCGTGTACCGGCCCGTGTACGCGCTGCGCCGCTCGCCGCGGGCCTCGTCGTAGCGGCCGTCCGGCAACAGCTCCTGGCGGATGTGACCGTCCGCGGTCACCCACATCCCGACCACGTCGACGTGGTCACCCCCAGCGGTCCCGGCCATCGCGGACTCCTCTCCTCGGTTGATGCAGGTTCTGCCCTGCTCCACCGAGTCTGGGCAGGTCAGCGGCCATCAACCAGGACGTGTGCGGCCTGGGTGCGGCACACCCAGGCAGCACACCGGGCCGCCGCCTAGCCTGAACACATGGACGACAACCACCTGGGAGACTTCCTGCGCACACGCCGCGCCGGCCTGCGCCCGGAGGACGTAGGCATGGCGAGCTACGGGGCCCGCAGAGTCGCCGGACTGCGCCGCGAGGAAGTCGCCGTCCTGGCCGGAGTGAACGCCGACTACTACACCCGCCTGGAACAAGGGCGCGAGCGCAACCCCTCACCCCAGGTACTCGAAGCGCTCAGCCGCGCGCTGCGCCTCGACGCAGATGCCCGCGCGCACCTGTACCGGCTGGCCGGGGCCACACCGAGCGACCGGCCTGCCGTCCACGCCGCCGAGCGGGTCAGTCCCGCGCTGCGCCAGTTGATGGACGGCTACCCCAACACACCGGCGTTCGTCATGAGCCGGACCCTGGACCTCCTCGCCGCCAACGCCCTGGCCGACGCCCTCTACGCGCCGTTCGAGCCGGCGGACAACCTGGCCCGCATGACCTTCCTCGACCCCGCGGGCCGCCACTTCTACTCGGACTGGAACCGGGCGGCCCAGGCCACCGTCGCCAACCTGCGCCAGGCAGCCGGCTACGACCCGGACAACCCCCGGCTGCGCGAACTCGTCCGCACCCTCACCGAGCACAGCACGGACTTCACCCGCCTCTGGAACGCCCACACCGTGCGCGGCAAGACCCAGGACGCCAAACAGTTCCTCCACCCGGACGTCGGCCCCGTCACCCTCACCTACCAGGCCTTCGACGTACGCGACGCCCCCGGCCAGCAGCTCGTCATCTACCACGCCGAACCAGGCAGCCCCAGCGCCCAGGCCCTCAATCTCCTCGGCTCCATCCACGCCACCCGGCGCCAGGCCGAATCCCGGCCCCACCGCTAGTGAGCCGACGCACATGGAGATCGGCGACAAAGGTGCCCCGGCAATCTTCACCTTGGCGCGGCTGAGGTCCTGGACAGGAGTCCGGGGCGGATGCGGATGTTGCGAGATCACGACGAACGCACGGCCGGGAAGCTGCCGGAGAGGGCATGACCCCGGCCTGCCGCTACCGCTGCTCACCGTTCCCATACTCCCCAGTCCATACAACTCCCGAGCACCAGGGTCCAACGACCCTCCACAGAAGTTCAGAAACAGGCACAAAGGCTGTCGGCTTCGTGTCGTACGGAGGTGTCGGCGGCGCCCGAGCCGTGGAACACCTGCGTCTCGTCGTCGGCGAACTTCAGATGGCCGACGTTCGCCAGCAGGTGACCCTGTCCCTGAGGACCGAGTTCGAAGACTTCAGCACCCTCAAGCCCAACGAGTACAGCGCGGAAGCCCTCAACACGCTGTTCGACCAGGTTGTCGCCTGGAGCCAGGCACTGGCGCCGCTCCGTACCGCCGCCGCCTGAGCCGTCCGGGAGTCCGGCCTGCCCCCAAGTGTCGGGTCCGGTTCCGTCGGGCCCGGCGTCACGAGCGTGGCGAAGAAGTTCCGCCCCACCGGAAGGGGTCGTCTTCCAGCGCGGAGCGGTCAGAAGGAACTGCTTGAACTCAGCGCTGAAGTAGGCGCCTTCCGGGCCGACCGGGTCATCGGCGAACCCGTCGGGTTCCGGGTAGGCATAGGCGTAGAAGGCACCTTCGTCTCCACTGCCGGGCCAGAACCCGCAGCTGGACAGTTCCCGGGAGTAGCCATCGCCGGCTCGACCTCGTTGGGGTGCGGATGGATCGGGGCGTCGATCCCGAGCCACCGCCGTCGCTGCTGCGGACTTCGAGCTGGTGGCCGACGAAGTCGAATTCGATCTCGAACGCCCCGGCGCGGTACGGGATGGTCGACGTCGTCAACACTCGGGGGCTGACGTACAAAGTCACCTGCCACCAGTGGTTGATCAGGGCCCACGATCTGGGTCCACATGTGGAGGGTGTCGCGGGTGGCGGTCCAGTCCGAGACCCGGAGGCTCGGCCAGTTCGTCGCTGGTGCGGTCATCGCTTCTCACGTCCGTGCCCGCGTCACTGACCGCAGGACCCCGCGTGGTCGCAGTACGGCTGGAGGCGGCTCTGCCCGCAGCCGCACAGCACGGCCCTGGTCTCGGCGCGAACACCGTGCGGCGTGTGCACACTCAGCTCCCCGCGCACGGTCAGCTGCCCGGTGACACTACGGGTGATCGTGGTGGGCCGGTCGGGGGCTTCCGCCCCGCCCTCCACGAGTTCGTACTGGAGTGCGCCCGAGGGGCAGCGCCGCACGACCTCCGCCAGGCGCTCGGCCGTAGCCCTGTCCGGCTGGATCCACGGCCGCTTCGTCGTGTCGAACACCTCAGGCAGGCCCTGGACGCATTCGGCGGCGTGGAGGCAGCGCCCGGCCTCGAAGGTCACCGTGATCGACTCCGTCCGGTACGCCCTCCGCTTGGATTCGTCGCTCATACCCGCCTCCGTTCCTGCCGTGCTCGACTTCTCAGTCAATGACCCTGCTGCGGGACTGATACAGCAGGTCCTGGTACTCGGGATGCCGGCCGATCCAGCCCGCGAAGAAGGGGCAGGTGGCCAGCACCCGCAGGTTCGCGGCGCGTGCCTCGTCAAGGGCGGTGCGGGCCAGCGCGGACCCGACTCCCCTGCCCTCGTACTCCGGCTCGACCTCGGTGTGCACGAACGCCACGAGTTCCGTCGTACGGATGTATTCCGCGACGCCCGCCACCTTGGACTCTCCATCGACACGAGCCTCGTAGCGCTTCGCCTCGGGCACGTCGCTCACTTCGACCGGCATGTGTCCTCCTCATGGGGTCCCGATCCCGCTCGACTCGGCGGAATCCCGTCAGCCAGGTCATCAGCCTAGCCCTATGAGGTTGATGCATCAACTTACCCATCGACGAGGGCGTCCGCAGCCCTGAGCGAGCACGGGGCGCCGGCCTCCGGGCCCGCAGGAGACACGGCTCGCGGCCTCACTCAGGGCTGCACCACCGCCACCACCAGTAGATGAGCTGTCAACGATTTCGTTAGACTGCCCTCATGGACGTACAGCCGCGCTGGCTCGACCCGGAACAGAAGGCCGCCTGGGACAACTTCATCCGAATGCAGGAGACACTCATCGGACGACTGTCGCGACGCGTCCAGGCCGACTCCGGATTGTCAGCAGCCGACTACGTCGTGCTCGTCAGCCTCACCGAACGAGCCAACGGGCGGATCCGCTTCTTGGATCTGGCCAAACTCGTGGAGTGGGAGAAGAGCCGGATGTCCCACCAGGTCACGCGGATGGCGAAACGCGGGCTCGTGGCCAGGGAGGAATGTCCCGACGACGGACGCGGAGCATTCATCGTCGCCACCCCGGCCGGCTACAAGGCGATCGAGGAGGCCGCACCCCAGCACGTCGAGCACGTCCGCCGCCTCTTCATCGACGCCCTGACCCCGAACCAGCTCACCACACTCGGCCGGATCTCCAAGCGCATCCTGGACCACATGGAGAAGCAGCCGGACTGACCAGGCGGGGGCGCGACTACCCCTCCCCCACACCAGGACGGGAAGGGCCTAGGGTCGGCCGAGCTTTCACCCGGAACCCTACGTCCACCTGGTTGACCTGTCAACCTCTAAGGGTCAGGGCACAAGTAGCCTTACGTCGGCCGCACTTGGCGGCGTCAAGGCCGACGTCGGGCGGCGCTGCCGGGTCTGCAATCCACCACCCGATGCCTCATCGATGACAGCGGTGACGCCCGTACGCCACTGCGACGTCGTCGTCCGGGTATCGCACTACGAGATCCAGCGATCAACCGTCGGGAGGACCACCCTCGACGGTCCGCACGCCGACGGCCGATCAGAGTCGGCCTGGAGCCATGACGACCGGGTCGGCTCAGCCAGGGAGGCGGGTGAACTCGTTGTGGAGATGGCTGATGAGCCCCTGAGCGTCGAGCGTGGCGTGCTCCACCCCGGAGACGGTGATGAGACTGCCGAAGTGCTTCATATCGGCGTGGGCGGCGAAGTGGGCACGGTAGAAGGCGGCGACGGCCTCACTGCCGTGCACCGGCTCCGGGCCGATCTCGACGGTCGCGTCCGCGGCGAAGAGTGCCAGCGCTTCGTCCAAAGACGCTTCGTCCAGAGCCGCTTCGTCATGGACCGCCCGGTCGGACAGCCCCATGTAACGGTCCAGCGCGGTGGAGCTCGTGGTCATGATGGTCGTCACGCTCTTCTCGTCATGTCGGGGTGGGTTCTTGAACGATCAGCCGGACGGAGCCGTGAGCACCGTCAGGTGCTCCTCGGCGCGGAAGTGTCGCGATGCCGAAGAGACCGGTCACGTTCCCCGTCACCGCCGCCATACCGGTGTCGACCGGCTCGCCGTCCGGCTCCGCAAGACAGGCCGTGCGTCCGTTGCCATCGTCAGTGACGGACCGGCGAGGGCGCGGAATGTCTCGTACGACGGCACGCCGGACCCCGACCGGCGACGTGCGGCCGCACCCACCGCGACACGATCTAGTTGACATGTAAACCACAGGGATGGCAAGGTTTACATGTCAACTAGATCGGCGGAGGTGCTGCGGTCGCGGGACCTGGCCGGTGGGGAACCCTCTCAGGTCGCCCGGGACTGACGTCCCGTCCGGTCGTCACGAACCACGCATCGCCACACCCCGACACAACGAAAGCGTTGAGCGAGTGAACACGATGGATGTTTCGCGAATCGAGTTCGGTATCGACAGCTTCGGAGACCGGCCCCGAAACGACCAGGGCGTGATCGTCTCGCACGCGCAGGCCATCCGCGCCGCGGTGGCCGAAGCGGTCCTTGCCGACCAGGTCGGTATCGACGTTGTCGCGTTGGGTGAGCACCACCGGCCCGAGTACGCGATCTCCAGCCCTGAGACAGTACTGGCGGGCATCGCCACAGCCACGAAGCGCATCCGGCTCGCCTCGGGCGTGACGGTGCTGTCCTCGGACGACCCGGTGCGGGTGTTCCAGCGGTTCGCCACGGTCGATGCGCTCTCCAACGGCCGCGCCGAGGTGATCCTCGGACGCGGTTCCTTCACCGAGTCGTTCCCCCTGTTCGGGTACGACCTCAAGGACTACGAGGTGCTGTTCGAGGAGAAGATCGACCTCTTCCATCGTCTCCTGGACGAGAAGCCGGTCACCTGGGACGGCACCACACGCGCCGCCCTGCACAATGCGGACGTGTACCCGAAGACGGATTCGGGACGTCTCAACACCTGGGTAGGGGTTGGCGGGACACCGCACTCCGTGCTCCGCACCGCCCAATACGGCTTCCGGCTCATGCTCGCGATCATCGGCGGCGCTCCCGACCGGTTCGCGCCCTACGTGGATCTGTACCGGCGTGCCAGCGACGAGTTCGGCACGACCGCACAGCCGGTCGGAACGCATTCGCCCGGCTTCGTCGCCTCCACCGACGAAGAGGCCAAGGAACTCTTCTACCCCGGGTACAAGGAGATCCGCGACCGGATCGGGGGCCAGCGCGGCTGGCCGCCGCTCCGCCGGGAGGAATTCAACGCCGAGGTGGCCCGCGGGTCGCTGTATGTCGGCTCGGTCGAGACGGTCGCGACCAGGATCGCCCATGCCATCCGGGTCCTGAACGCGGGCCGGTTCGACATGATCTACTCCGCCGCCGGCACCGTTTCAGCCTCCGCACGTCTACGCTCGGTCGAGCTGTACGGCACCCAAGTCATCCCTCGGATCCGCGAACTTCTGGCCGAGCAGCCCGCGACCACGGCGGGAGCCACGCGATGACCAACCCTGCCACCACCATCGGGATCCTGGGAGCCGGGAAAGTCGGCACCGTCCTGGCACGCCTGGCGGTCACCGCCGGCTATCGGGTTCTGATCTCAGGGTCCAGTGACCCCTCCAAGATCGCGCTTACCGCCAGAATCCTCACCCCCGGAGCGACCGCCGTGTGGCCGGCCCAGGCCGCGGACGCCGCCGACGTGGTGGTCCTGGCTCTCCCGCTCGGCAAACACCGCGACCTCCCGGTTACGAAGCTGGAGGGAAAGCTGGTCATCGACGCGATGAACCACTGGTGGGAGATCGATGGTCCCCGCGACGGGGTCCTCCCGCCTGACGCCTCTTCGAGCGAAGTCGTTCAGCGGTTCCTGACGGGCGCACGTGTCGTGAAAGCCCTCAACCACATGGGCTACCACGACCTCGAAGACGAAGCTCGTCCAGCCGGCGACCTCGGACGCAAGGCCATCGCGATCGCCGGTGACTCCCCCGAGGATCTCGCCGTCGTGTCCGCGCTGATCGACACCCTCGGATTCGACCCCCTCCCCATCGGCGACCTCGCAGCGGGCGTCCGGCTCGAACCCGGCACCCCCGCCTTCGGAGCCAATGTCGACGCCGACCAGCTTCGCGTGCTCACCGACACCCCCGCTCCGGCAAAGCAGACAGTCAGATGACTCAGGGATTGACTGGCAACACCGGCGCATCCGTGACAGTCGAGCTCGATCTCGCCGGCCCGATCAGCTCCTACACAATTGTTCGCGCCGACGAAACACCCGTCGGCACAGCCGACTTCGTCGTCGTACCTGGCGCGAGCGAGGAACGAATATTCTTCCACACCGAGGTGTGTCAGGATTTCGGTGAACGTGATCTGGTTGCGCTGCTGGTGAGCAAGGCACTCACAGACAGCATTCGCGAAAACGTCACCGTCGTGCCGTTGTGCCCGATGTTCGCTCGCCATCTGCGGGTGCATGGCGACGAATTTGTCGCGAACGGCGGGGTTTTCCGTCAGCCGATACCTGACGACATAGGAGTAATCACGCGAGCCACGCTCGGCGAAGCGTGAGACCATCTCCTAACACAAAGTTCTCACACACAGATGTGGGCCGGAAATTGTTTCGTCGGCCAGAGGGGAAATCAATCATGGGTTACATCACCGTAGGCACGGAGAACAGTACGCCGGTCGAGCTCTACTACGAGGATCAGGGTTCTGGGCAGCCGGTCGTCCTGATCCACGGCTACCCGCTGAACGGGCACAGCTGGGAACGTCAGACGCGCGAGCTGTTGGCCCAGGGCTATCGGGTCATCACCTATGACCGTCGTGGCTTCGGCCAGTCGTCGAAGGTGAACTCCGGTTACGACTACGACACCTTCGCCGCTGACCTGAACACGGTTCTTGAGACCCTCGACCTGCGAGATGTCGTCCTTGTCGGTTTCTCGATGGGCACCGGGGAACTCGCCCGCTACGTGAGTCGCCACGGTCATGAGCGTGTCGCGAAGCTCGCCTTCCTCGCCTCGCTCGAGCCGTTTCTCGTCGCCCGCGACGACAACCCCGACGGGGTGCCACAGGAGGTCTTCGACGGCATCGCCGCGACCGCGAAGGGCGACCGGTACGCGTGGTTCACGCAGTTCTACAAGGACTTCTACAACCTCGGTGAGAACCTCGGCACGCGTATCAGCCAGGAGGTCGTGACCGGCAGCTGGAACGTCGCTATCGGCAGCGCCCCGGTGGCTGCATACGCCGTGGTCCCGGCATGGATCGAGGACTTCCGCGGCGACGTCGAGGCGGTCCGCGCGAGCGGCAAGCCCGCACTGATCCTGCACGGCACGAAGGACAACATCCTCCCGATCGACGCCACGGCACGCCGATTCCGCAAGGCACTGCCCGAGGCCGACTACGTCGAGGTCGAAGGAGCGCCGCACGGCCTGCTCTGGACCCACGCCGACGAGGTCAACACCGCGCTGCGCGACTTCCTCTCGAAGTGAGAGGTATGTGGCGCCGAACTGATGGTGAGGCGCCACATACGCCCCTCGAACGCGGGAGGGGTACGACATACCGTGGAGCACTCGCCAGCTCGCAGTTCACACCACAGGAGAGGGGACCGGCACATGCCTCAGCAGCCTGACGAACCATCCGGTCCTGGCTCCCCGATCCTGCCCGAGGACCTCTTGCTCCTGCTCTTTCAACCCGAGTCCGGAGTCATCGCGGGCGAGAACACTCTCTTCTGGCGTGCAGACGGTGCTCCCCGCGATCGGTCCGAGACTCCGTCACCCCCTGTTGGAACGCCTCATCGCACGCGGCGACATTCGCAGGGACAACCGCAAGGTACTCGGCTTCTTCAAGATGACCGTCCTCAAGGACGGCCAGAACGGGCGTCGGGCCGGCCTCCTTGAAGAAATCCGTGACGTCCTCGTCGACGGTAAGGAGCCAACCGCTCGCATCGCCGCACTTGCGGCTCTGATCTGGGCCAGCGGTACGCTCCCCCAGTGCGACCCGCAGATCCCCTGGACCCCGGCGGTGATCAACCGTGCGCAGGAGCTGAAACGCGGCAACTGGGGTGCCGGAGCCACGAGCGAAGCGGCCACACGCACCACGACCGCAGTCATCGTCAATAGCGTCATCAGCACAGCCGTCGTGACGTCCCAGCTGCCGGGTCGGCCCGCTGATCGTCTCGGCGGGCCGACCCGTGGACGGTGTCAGGCGTCGTTTCCGGTGGGCGTGGCGAGAAGCTGCATCTCCCACGCGAAGGCCACACCGCTGGCACCACCGTGCTGCGCCTGGACCTCGGCAACACCCTGCACGGTCTTCTCGCGGGCCCAGTCACGCTGCCACTCGCCCAGCACGGCCATCCAGGTGATCGGGACCACGCCCGCCTGGATCATGCGCTGCACCGCCATGTCGTGGGCCTCCTTCGAGACACCGCCCGACGCGTCGGTGACGACGAAGACCTCGAAGCCCTCGCCCGCCGCCTGTATCGCCGGCATGGCCACACAGATCTCCGTCCAGAGGCCGGCAATGATCAGCTTCTTGCGTCCTGTCGCCTTGACGGCATCCACGACCCGTTCGTCCTGCCAGGTGTTGATGAAGGTCCTGTTGATCGGCTTCTGCTCCGGGAACACATCCTGCAGATCCTGGAGAAGAAGGCCGCCGCGCTCCTCCAGGACGGTTGTCAGGATGGTCGGAACGTCGAACACCTTGGCGGCCTTGGCGAGCCCGACGGCGTTGTTGATGACCATCGTCGGTTCGTGGCTGTGCAAGTTGGCGACCTGGAACGGCTGGTGGTCGATGAGGGCGAGCACGCTCTGCTCGGGCGTCAGCAGCGCGTCGAGGCCGGTCTTGTTCTCGGTACTCACGAGACTCCCCTTCTGGAACTTTGCGTCCGCGGGTCTTCGACCCGAAACGGTTTGGTTGACGCGTCATCTACGCTAGATGTCGGTGATTGATGCGTCAACTAGCGGTCCCGACAGGGCCTCGACGGCTGCCATATCCGCAGGTCAGCGGAGTACTTGCGCTGCACCACGTCGGCGGAGTGGAGCCAGGGTCATCCTGGCTCCACTCCGTGGTGCGGGCGTGTCACTGGAACTGTGCGAAGAACCTCCAGATCTCTGCTTTGGTCCAGGTGGTGACGCCGCTTTCGTTGGGGGAGCCGTCGACCGGACCGGGTATGTGGCCGCCGTCGAACGCGGCCCATTGGACCGGGTATCCGGCACGGCAGCCCGAGTAGGTGGTGGTGATGTGCGTTCGGCTGCCCGGCGCGGGCTCGCGCGGGCTTTGGGCAGTGCAGCCGTTGTTGGCGACGAACTTGTCGCGCAGGGACCGTCCTTGCCCGATGTTGAGGACGTTGTCGCTGATGCCGTGGATTCCGAAGTAGGCGATGGGCTGGGTGCCGCCGCTGCACCCGCTGATCTGGGCGCCGGAGATGACCGCGACGGCCCTGAACGCGTTCGCCCGGCTGCATGCGAGTGCGTAGCTCATACCGCCGCCCCAGCTGAATCCCGTGGCGAAACGCTGTGCCGGGTTGACACAGAGACCGGCCTCGATGCGCCGGATCATGTCGTCGACGAAGGTGACGTCCTCACCGCCCGAATTGGCCCAGCCGTTGCCGAGGCCCTGGGGAGCGACGAGGATCGCGCCGTTGTTCGACTGTTCCTGCTGGCCGTAGTAGGACCAGGCGGTCCCGCTCGTGCCGCCCGAGGCCACCTCGTTGGCGGTTCCGCCGCGCCAGTGGAACGCGAAGATCAGCCGGTAGGGGTGGCTGTTGTCGTAGTTGGCGGGAACCCTGAGGATGAAGCTGCGGCTCTTGCCGCCGCTTTGAATCGTGTGCGTACCGCTCGCCAGAGTCGGGGCGCTGCCGCATCCGCTGCCGCCACCGCCACCGGTCGACAGCTTGACCATCTGCCATTGCTGGTTGGCGCCGCCCCAGTCGGAGTACTGGACGACGTTGCCGCCGTCGGCCGTGGAGGCGCCCTGCACCTCCACCGCCTTGTTGCTGGTGCGGTTGATCAGCCGGACGTGGCCCCCGTCGGAGTCGGCCAGGCGGAACTGCTGGTTGGCCCCGTTGTGGTCGGCCCACTGCTGGATCGCGGCACCGTCTGCGGTCGAGGCACCGGCCACGTCGAGAACCTTGCCCGAATGCCGGGCCTTGAGGCGGTAGAAGCCGCCGCCGGAATCCACGAACTGCCACTGCTGGTTGGCTCCGTCGTGGCGCGTCCACTGGCTGACCCGCGCGCCGTCGGCAGTGGACGTGTCAGAGACGTCCAGCGCCTTGCCGCTGGTGCGATTGACCAGGACGTACCAGGCATTGGTGTCCACCGTCGCCGCCTCGGCGGGCGCCGGGTTCACCGCGCCGAGCATGCCGATCGCGAGCGCCGTCGCCACCACGGCGGCGACCCGGGACCACCAGCGATGTCCGCGTGGAGGGGCGGGGGAAGCCGCACCGTAGGACTTCAATCGACTCACCCTTTCGTTTGTGGCAGGCCCCATCAGGTGCGGGTCCAGCGTTGGTTGCTGCCGTTCGAGCAGGTGTAGAGCTGGATCAGGGTGCCGTTGGCGGTGCCGGATCCGACGCCGTCGAGGCAGAGGCCGGACTGGACGCCGACGATGGATCCGTCGGAGTTGAGGCGCCATTTCTGGTTGTCGCCGCCCCAGCAGCTGTAGATCTGGACTTTGGCGCCGGTGCCGGTGCCGGCGGCGTCCAGGCACTTGTTGCCGTAGACCTTGAGCTCGCCGGCGTCGGTCTGCGTCCACTGCTGATTGGTGCCGCTGTGGCAGTCCCACAGCTGGACCTGGGTGCCGTCCGTGGTGCTGGCGTTCGGCACGTCCAGGCAGCGGCCTGAACCGACACCCTTGATCTGTCCGGAACCCTCAGGGGGCGTGGAGGAGCCGCCGTTGAGTGCGTTGAGGACGGCGGTGTAAGCGGGCTTCTTGCTGCCGTCGGAGTTGAACAGCAGCGGCGTGTGCTGCGGACGCCAGGAGTCGCTGTCGCGCACACCCCAGACGGTGATGCCGAGGCAGCGCGGGACGGCCAGGCAGTCGTTGGTCACGTTGGCGTAGGTCGTGGCCGAGGCGCCCTGGATGTCGAGCTCGGTGATGGCCACATCCACACCGAGGGCGGCGAAGCTCTGCAGAGTGGTGCGGAAGTTGGCGTTGTACGGGCTGTCGTTGTTGAAGTGGGCCTGGAAGCCGACGCAGTCGATCGGGACGCCGCGCTGTTTGAAGTCGCGGACCATGTTGTACATGGCCTGGGTCTTGGCCCACGTCCAGTTCTCGACGTTGTAGTCGTTGTAGCAGAGCTTGGCGGCCGGGTCGGCGGCGCGCGCGGTGCGGAAGGCGACCTCGATCCAGTCGTTGCCGGTGCGCTGCAGGTTGGAGTCGCGCCGGGCTCCCGAACTGCCGTCGGCGAAGGCCTCGTTCACGACGTCCCACTGGGCGATCTTGCCCTTGTAGTGGGCCATCACGCCGTTGATGTGGCTGATCATCGCCTGGCGCAGGTTGCTGCCGCTGAGGCTCTGCATCCAGCCGGGCTGCTGGGAGTGCCAGGCCAGGGTGTGGCCGCGCACCTGCTTGCCGTTCTGCACCGCCCAGTTGTAGACGCGGTCACCGGCGGCGAAGTTGAACTGGCCCCGCTGCGGTTCGGTGGCGTCGATCTTCATCTCGTTCTCGGCCGTCACCGAGTTGAATTCGCGGCTCGCGATCGACGTGTACGCCGAGTCGCCCAGCCTGCCCGAGGCGATGGCGGTGCCGAAGTATCGGCCGCTCTGCGCCGCCGCGGCGCCGAGCGTGCTCTCGGCGGCGTGTGCGGGCGGCGGCGCGACCAGTGCGGCGACCGTACCGAGGACGCCGACGACCAGCGCCAACAGCAGGCCGCGCATCTTCCGGCGGATAACGGATCTGGGAAGGGCATACGAGCCCATGACTTGCCTCCAAGGTAGAAATCACGGAAGGACTGAAACGCAGGGGGACGCGTCGTCCGCTCCCACTCGGCAGACGGACGGGACGGGCAGAAACCCGGTCGGCCGTCGGGCGGCGTACGGCTGGCGGCGGGCGGCGGGCGGCGGCAGTGTTTCGACACAGGCATGGGGGTACCTCCATCGCGGCTCAGCCGGGGGACCGCCACGCGGCGTCGCGCACCTCTCCGACTGCGCGACGAGCCAGGATGCGCTGGTGCGAACCTCACCGGAACGAAACGGGGTGGCGCAGGTGCTGGTGCATTGGTGCGCGGATCTGCCGTGCAGCACAGATTGCTCAGGGCCTACGCGATTCGATATCTCGAACCATGGCCGCTTCCTCAGACACGGATGATTGAGGTGTTGACGATGAGTCGTCAATACTCCTCGCACAAGAAGTTTCGGTTCCCCGCCCGAAACTTTCCGGGCTCCCTGTCGGCGCGACAGCTGGTCAAGTCCAAAGGGGAGGCGCTGTTTGTGGACAGATCGGCGACAGGCCTTGACCCGAGGGCCCCACATTCCTAGCTTGTGGCGTCACAGCATCCGGGAATTCCTCGAAACATTCGAGATTACCTTGCCCTCCGGCACGTCCGCTCTGCGGTTCATCGGGGTCACCTCACCCCCACCCCCCAAAGGAGGCCCTCTGATGTGGTTTCGCCACCCATCCCCGGTCCGTCTCAGACGCTTACTAGCCGTCCTTGCGCCCCTGCTGCTCGTGGCTACCTTCCTCGGTGCTCAGCCGGCCAGTGCGGCGACCGTCGACCCCAACGCCTCATATGTGCTGGTCAACCGCAACAGCGGTAAGGCCCTGGACGTCTACAACCTGGCGACCGGCGACGGCGCCCGCATCACCCAGTGGACGAGGAACGATCAGAACCAGCAGCAGTGGCAGTTCGTCGACTCCGGCGGCGGTTACTACCGCATCAAGTCCCGCCACTCCGGCAAGGTGCTGGACGTCCACAACTTCTCCACCGCAAACGGCGGCTCGATCGTCCAGTGGGCCGACCTGAACGGCACCAACCAGCAGTTCCGGCTGGCCGACAGCCCGGATGGCTACGTGAGGCTCATCGCGCGCCACAGCAACAAGGCACTCGAAGTACAAGGCGGCTCCACCGCCGACAACGCGAACGTCGTCCAGTACGACGACTGGGGTGGCACCAACCAGCAGTGGCAGCTCGTCAAGGTCGGCGGCGGCGACCCCGGCCAGTGCGATCTTCCGTCGACATACCGCTGGACATCGACGGGCGCGCTGGCGCAGCCCAAGGCTGGGTGGGCCTCGCTCAAGGACTTCACCGTCGCCCCCTACAACGGCAAACACCTCGTCTATGCGACGACGCACGGCGTGGGACAGGGATCGGGCTGGGGCTCGATGAACTTCGGCCTGTTCACCAACTGGCCGGAGATGGCCTCGGCCAGCCAGAACACGATGTCGAATTCCACCGTCGCGCCCACGCTCTTCTACTTCGCGCCGAAGAACATCTGGGTGCTCGCCTATCAGTGGGGTCGGACCGCGTTCTCCTACCGGACGTCGAGCGACCCGACCAACCCCAATGGCTGGTCAGCAGAGCAGCCTCTCTTCTCCGGAAGCCTCCCCGACTCCGGAACAGGACCCATCGATCAGACGCTCATCGCTGACGGCACGAACATGTACCTGTTCTTCGCCGGTGACAACGGCAAGATCTACCGGGCCAGCATGCCGATCGGGAACTTCCCGGGCAGTTTCGGCTCGAACTACACAACGATCATGAGCGATACGAGGAACAACCTGTTCGAAGCCCCGCAGGTCTACAAGCTCCAGGGCCAGAACCGCTACCTCATGATCGTCGAGGCGATCGGCTCGCAGGGCCGCTACTTCCGCTCGTTCACGGCCACCAGTCTGAACGGCCCATGGACACCCCAGGCCGCGACCGAGAGCAACCCCTTCGCCGGCAAGGCCAACAGTGGCGCCACCTGGACCAACGACATCAGCCATGGCGAACTGATCCGCGCCAGCGCCGATCAGACCTTCACCGTCGATCCCTGCAACCTGCAGTTCCTCTACCAGGGACGCGACCCCAACTCCGGCGGCGACTACGGCCAATGGCCCTACCGGCCGGGTCTGCTGACACGGCAGCGCTGACGGCGTGACACGAGTCCGGCTCCGGTATGGAGCCGGTATGGCGGGCTCGGCGAAAGGTCGAGCCCGCCCGCGTCATGCGACAACGCCAGCGCTTGACGGGTTGGGCCCGCCCGGCTCGGCCTCCAGTCATCGCTGCCATACGAACGGCCCAAGCCGAATCGACGTGCCGCCGGTGTGACGCCGACGATGGAGGGGATCCATCCGGCCAGGCGCAAGGACGACAGGATGCTGCGAGACCACCCCGGCCGCGCGGGCAGAGCCGGCCACCGAGCCCTCGTAGCGGCACTCGGCTGTGCTCTGTCCGCCGTTGCCATCACTGGATGCGGCGACGATGAGGACAACGGCTCCTCGCCCGCGCCGACCACGAGTAGCCCCAATGCCGCGTCCTTCTCCGGACTGCCGCCGTCGGCGCTGGCCTCCGAGGCCGCTTCGGCGATCGCGTCCGCTCATGCTTCGGCTTCGGCGGCGGCCTCCTCGGCGTCTGTCCGCGCCTCTGAGTTCGAGGCATCCGTTGAGGCTGAGGCCGCCCGCGCCGGTGCCACCGCGCAGAAGGTGCTCAAGGACGTCGAGGGACGCGGCAACGCGGTGTCCGAGGTCGGCATGAAGGGCCTGCCCAGGAACGAGACGAGTGGGCTGCTCGCCGTGCTGGTCACGATCACCAACAAGACCGCCGACAGGGCCTCGTACGCCGTGCAGATCGACTTCGAGAACTCCTCCGGAAAGGTCGTCGAGACGAGATTCGTCGGCGCGGAGAACCTCGAACCGGGCGCGAAGCAACAACCCATCGCCTTCAGTCGCCAGCCTGCGGACGCACAACTCACTCCCCGTCTCGCCAAGGCACAGCGGTACTGACGTCGCAGGGGGGATCGAGCCATGGAGGAGTGATGGGCAACCTGGTGGTTGTGGGAGCGGACGGCTCGTCGTCGAGTCTCGCCGCGGTGGAGACGGCCTCCAGGGAGGCCCAGCGACGTCGTGCGGAACTGCGCGTGGTGTACGCCCTCAACTGGCCGGTCAGACCTATGTACGCGCCGCTGGACACCACGCCGCTCAATCGCCTGGTCAGCGAGGCCGCGGACCTGGCGCGGAGCGTGGCCCCGGAGGTGACGGTCACGGAGGCCATGGTGCCCGGCGACACGGTGTCCGTGCTGGAGGCCGAGTCGCAGGCGGCGGAGCTGCTGGTCGTGGGTGCCCGTGGGGTGGGGGGCTTCATCGGCATGCTGCTGGGATCGACGGCGGCGTCCTTGACGGCCCACAGCCCGTGCCCGGTGATGGTGGCCCGTGAGGAGTCGACCGACGCCGGCCCGATCGTGCTGTGTGTCGACGGCTCCCCCGCGGGAGAGGCGGCGGTCGAGTTTGCCTTTGCCGAGGCGGCGCTGCGCGGAGCCGAGATCGCCGCCGTGCACGTATGGCTCCCGGACCACGCGCCGGCCGGTACCGGAGTCGAGCCTGCGGAGCGGTTGCTGGCCCAGGCGCTCGCCGGGCACGCGGACAAGCAACCGGATGTCAGGGTCAGGCGCGAGGTGGCGAGTGGCGAAGCCCGGGAGGTGCTGATCGAGAGAAGCAGGAACGCCCAGCTCGTGGTCGTCGGCGCGCGGGGGCACGGCGGGTTCGCAGGTCTGCTCCTGGGGTCGGTGAGTCAGGCGCTGCTCCACCACGCGCACAGTTCCGTCGTCGTGGTCCGCGGCCAGACGTGATCAGACATGTCGTGAGAAACGTAGGGCGGTCGGGGCACCGGCCGGGCGATGTCATAGGCGCCGACAGACCGCTCGGCCTGATGAAACCCGGTCTGCGCCGAGCGGCCCTCTGTTTTCGCTGAAAGGCATCGCTCTCGGAGAGTGGCATCGTGATCCGTCACGACTCCCGGGAATGCCAGAGCAGAAGCCGCACGACCGGCCACCGCGCGATTCGGCCAGCGCCGCCCTCCTCGGGGTGGCGACGCACCGACAGGAGGGACAGAGAAGTTGAAGGCATTCGTGATGAAGGAAATCGGGCGTGTGGGTTTCATGGAAAAGCCCATTCCGCCGCTGGGTCCCGGCGACGCGCTCGTGCGGACGAGCCGGGCCCTCATCTGTACGTCCGACTCCCATACCGTCCAGGGCGGCATCGGTCCCAGGCAGGACCTGACGCTGGGACATGAGGCAGTGGGTGTCGTGGATGCCATTGGCAGCGAGGTAAGAGACTTCCAGCCCGGCGACCGTGTGCTGGTCGGCGCCATCACTCCCGACTGGGGCGACCGGGCTTCCCAGAACGGCTACCCCTCGCAGTCCGGCGCGCCGCTCGGAGGCTTCAAGTTCGCGAATTCCAAGGACGGAGTCTTTGCTGAGTATTTCCACGTGAACGACGCCGATGCCAACCTTGCGAAGATCCCCGACGGTATCTCCGACGCGGCGGCCGTCTACTGCGCCGACATGATCTCCACCGGATTCATGGGCGCGGAGCACGGAAACATTCCGATGGGCGGGACCGTGGCCGTCCTCGCGCAGGGGCCCGTCGGCCTGATGGCGACAGCAGGGGCCAGGCTCCGTGGCGCCGGACTCGTCATCGGGGTCGAATCGGTCCCCAGCCGGCAGAAGCTCGCGCGGATGTACGGCGCGGACGAGATCGTGGATTTCTCCAAGGAGGACGTTGCCCAGCGAATCCTTGAGCTGACCCATGGGCAGGGGGTCGACACCGCCATCGAGGCGCTCGGCGCGGACGTGACGTTCCAGACCGCCGTCAAGATCACCAAGCCCGGCGGCACGATCTCCAACACCGGCTACTTCGGCGAAGGCGAATTCGTGCGCATCCCGCGCGTCGAATGGGGCGTCGGCATGGCCGACAAGACGATCGCGACGGGACTCTGCCCCGGCGGCAGACTGCGCATGGAGCGACTACTGCAGGCGCTGGAGACAGAGCGCATCGATCCCTCGCACATGACGACCCACGAGTTCCGCTTCGATGACATGGAGCGGGCCTTCGAGGTCGCGGACAAGAAACTCGAAGACGTCGTGAAGGTGATGATCACCTTCTAGAAGTCCTCGTCCAGAAGTCCTCTTCTAGACGCCCTCCTTGGAAGCGAGGCGGCATGCACGATCCCGATCCACCGTTCCGGCCGGTCCGCAGGCGGGAGGGTTACCTGCCGCTGGAGGACCTCGGCCTCATCGGGGACGGCACCACCACCGCGCTGGTGGGCCTGGACGGCTCCATCTCGTGGCTGTGCCTGCCCCGCTTCGATGCCGAACCCCTGTTCTGCGGCTTGTTGGACCACGCACGAGGCGGGCATTTCACGCTGGCGCCGGAGGACCTGGTGGAAGCGCGGCAGCGCTACGAACCGGACACCGGCGTCCTGACAACCGAACTGCGCAGCCCCACCGGCCTGGTGCGCATCACCGACGCCCTGGCCCTGCGCACCGGCGCCGACCTCACCGATGACACACCCGCCGGCCGATCCGAACTCGTGCGCTCGGCGGTCGTGCTGGCCGGGCACGTCCGCCTGCGAGCCGACCTGGAGCCCCGCGGCGGCGCGCAGACGCGGGGCCTGTTCAGCGGACTGGAAGTGCGCCCGCTCCGGCGGCCGGACCTGCGGCTTCATCTACGCTCCAACCGTCCCCTGGCCGGCCTGCACAGCACACACGACCTGCACCAGGGCGAGCGCCTCGATCTCGTGTTGTCCTGGGGCCGCTTCCATCGTCACCACCGCCTCGACACCGACGCGACACTGCGGGCAACCGCCGACGCATGGCGCCGTTGGATGAAGCATTTCGACTACGACGGTCCCGAGGAACCCCTGGTCAGGCGTGCCGCGATCACGCTGAAACTGTGCGACGACTGGGCCAACGGCTCGCTGGTCGCCGCCCCCACCTCGTCTTTGCCCGCACCGATCGGCGGAATCCGCAACTGGGACTACCGCTACGCCTGGATCCGCGACGCCGCCTTCGCCGTGTTCGCCCTGCGCCGCATCGGCTTCCGCGGCGAGGCCGACGCCTTCCTCGGCTGGGTTCTCGACGCCTTCGAATACAGCGGACAGCCCCGGATCATGTACGACCTCCGGGGTGGTCCGGTGCCGGACGAGGTCGAGGACAGCGAGCTGGAGGGCTACCAGCGCTCAGCCCCGGTGCGCTGGGGCAACGGAGCGGCTGACCAGCGCCAGCATGACGTCTACGGCGAGATTCTGGACTGCGCCGACCAGTGGCTGCGCTCCGGCGGCGAGATCCAGACCGAGCTGTGGGCGAGCCTGGCCAACCTGGCCGACGCGGCTGAGCGGGCCTGGCGCCAGCCGGACCAGGGCATCTGGGAAGTACGCAGTGAGGGCCGGGTGTTCACGTACTCGGCCGGGCTGTGTCAGGTGGCCCTGGACCGGGCCGCGCAGATGGGTGAGCGGCTCGGCCTGCCCGGGCGGATCGCACAGTGGCGCGCCTCGGCCGACCAACTGCGTCAGCTCATCCTGGAGCAGTCCTGGGACGAGAACGGGCAGACCCTCAGCGCACACCTGGACGGCGGCGGCGTTCTCGACGCCAGCCTGCTCGCGCTCCCGCTGCGCCATGTGGTGCCGGCTGATCACCCACGGATGGTGGCGACCACCACCGCCATCGCCGAACGCCTTTCGGCGGGCGGCGGGCTGGTCTACCGATACCTGCACAAGGAGTCCCCCGATGGTCTGGCCGGCGACGAGGGCGCCTTCGTGCTCTGCAGCTTCTGGCTGGTCGACAACCTGATCGGCCAGGGCCGGATTCAAGACGCCGAAGAGCTGTATGCCTCGTTGTGCGCCCGGGTGAGCCCGCTGGGACTGCTGTCGGAGCAGATCAACCCGGTCACAGGAGAGTTCATGGGCAACTTCCCTCAGGCGTTCAGCCACATCGGGATCATCGCCAGTGGCGTGAACCTCGCCCGAGCGAAGGCGGGCGGACAAGGATGATCAACCGGCTGGCCGTATTCGGCGCGACAGGCGATCTCACCGCACGCTACCTGCTGCCGGCGCTGGCCGCCCTCCAGGCGGCAGGACACCTCGGCGACCGGCTGCAGTTGACCGGCGCAAGCAGGGAGGACTGGAGCAGCGAGCAGTACCGGGAGTGGATCGCCGCCCAGCTCGACCGTCACGGCGGACCCGGTCCGGACGATGCCAAGAAGGCGATCGCGGCCTCGGCACACTACCTGCGGTGCGATGTCACCGAACCCGCCGATGTCGCCGCGGCCATCGCCGGTGACGGCCCGGTCGCGGTCTACCTCGCCCTCCCTCCGGCACTCTTCCCCCGCGTGGTCACGGCACTGCATGGGGCAGGTCTGCCGGAGGGTAGCCGGATCGTGTTGGAGAAGCCGTTCGGCGAAGACCTGGCCGGTGCGCAGGAGCTCAACCGGCTGCTCGCGGACCTCGTGCCGGAGCAGGCGGTGTTCCGGGTCGACCACTTCCTGGCGATGACGACGGTCCAGAACGTACTCGGCAGCCGTCTGGCCAACCGGGTGCTGGAGCCCATCTGGAACAGCACCCACATCGCCGAAGTGGAGATCGTGTGGGACGAGACCCTCACGCTGGAAGGCAGGGCCGGCTACTACGACCACGTCGGGGCGCTCAAGGACATGCTCCAGAACCACCTCCTGCAGTTGCTCTGCCTGGTAGCCATGGAGCCGCCCATCACCCTCGGCGAGCGGGACCTGCGCGACCGCAAGGTCGACGTACTGCGATCCGTGCGGCCCTTGACCGAGTACGACGTCGTGCACCGCACGCGGCGCGCACGCTATCTGCCCGGCAGAATCGGCGAGCGCGACATTCCCGCCTACGTCGACGAGGAAGGCGTCAGCCCACAGCGCCGTACCGAGACCTTCGCCGAGGTGGAACTGGAACTGGACAGCTGGCGCTGGGCCGGTACCACCTTCCGGCTCCGCAGCGGCAAAGCGCTCGGGGCGGATCGCAAGGAGGTGGCGGTGCGCTTTCGCGCCGTACCTCACCTGCCCTTCGGACACAGCGGAGAAGCCCTGCCCAACGTGCTCCGCTTCGAGCTCGAACCGGAAGGGCTGGCCCTTGATCTGACCGGCATCGGTTCGCATGCCGACGAGCTGACTCCGCTCTCGCTGACCGCGGAGATGGAACCACCGGGCATGCCTGCCTACGGGCGGCTCCTGCTGGACGTCCTGAAGGGAGATCCCGCCCTGTCCATCCGCGGCGACGAGGCCGAGGAAGCGTGGCGGGTCCTCGAACCCGTACTGTCCGCCTGGGAGAGGGACCTTGTACCACTGGAGGAGTACCCGGCCGGTTCAGAAGGTCCAAGCGTGTGATGTCCCCCAGCGCCGAGCCCCGCACCGCGTGCATCGTGGTCATGGGAGTCGCCGGCACCGGCAAGTCCACGGTGGGCCGACTGCTCGCCAAGCGGCTGGGCATCCCCTTCGCGGAGGCGGACGAGTTGCACCCGCCGGCCAACATCACGAAGATGTCGGCCGGTATCCCGCTCGACGACGCGGACCGTCAGCCCTGGCTGGAGTCCATCGGCCGCCGGCTGCACGAACGGGACGCGGCCGGCACCGGCTGCGTGGTCTCCTGCTCCGCGCTGAAGCGACGCTACCGTGACACGCTGCGAGCGGCCTGTCCTCACGTGTTCTTCCTCCACCTGACAGCCAGCCCCGAGCTGCTGGCGGAGCGGATCGGCCACCGCAAGGGACACTTCATGCCCGAGGTGCTGCTCGACTCGCAGCTCGCCGACCTCGAGCCCCTCGAACCGCACGAGCGAGGAGCCGAGTTGGACGCCACAGCAGACCCGGACACCATCGTCGACATGGCTACGGCCGTACTGCCGACTTCGTGAAGTGGGTTCCCGGGCATGTCCCGGCGCGGTGTCCCTCACCCAGACGGCCTGCTGCGGTCGCCGGGGGCGGGCGGTGGGGGAAGGCTGGGACCGTCGTTACAACGCGGCCGCCCCAGCCACGGCGGTCTCCCGCGTGATCACATCGTGTGGAAGGGCCGTGACATGGCACAGGCAACCGGCGGGGTCCAGAAGCCCCAGAGCAGCGCGCGGCTACTGGGCGGGGGCCTTGCCCTCTTCGCCGGCTGGGCGCTGGAGTTGAGCGGGACGCTCAGCATCCTTCTCGGCGTCGTCGGCGTCACTCGCGACACCCTCTTCAGCTCCCCCGACTACACCTACGAGTTCAGTCTGACGGCCTGGGGCTGGATCCACATCGTCATCGGCATCGGGCTCGTCGCCGCCGGCTTGGGAGTACTGCTCGGCAAAGACTGGGGCAGAGGGGCCGGCGCGGCACTGGCAGCGGTCAGCCTGATCACCCAGTTCATGTTCATCCCCTTCTACCCTCTGTGGTCGATCAGCGTGATGACACTCGACCTCCTCACCCTCTGGGCATTGGCCAGGTCCACGGTGGTGGACGACTAGGGCCCGAAGCTCCGGGCCCGGGCGGAACTCGCTGAAGGGCGTCCTCATTTCCGGCCCGTTCGTGTCGGCTTGCCTAGGCCGGTGTACTCGGAGCCGGTGAAGTCGTACGCGTACGCCTCGCTCAGGGCGGCATCGTCCCCGGCATATCCCTCGAAGTCGTCGACCCAACAGGCAGCGGTGCGACCTCACCGAGGAGGACCACTGCCGAGTCGGTGAGCGTCTCGCCGTGCACGCGCGCACTCACGTCTCCTTTTGACATGGCGATGATCTCTCGCGCCGGGAGCCCTCGCCGTTCGGTTTGTCTGCGCCCTCTCGCCCCCACCGATGTACGAGCGCGCCGCCGAGAACCACACGCGTCCCACGCGCGTGGTAGCGGAGAACGCATTGGCATGCACAAAAAGGCGGGGGAACGCGAGTGGGATCCACAGTACGCGCGAGAACGGCGGCACTTGCCGCGCTGACGGCCGGGGCGCTGCTCACGGGGGCGGTATCCGCCGGCGGCCTGCCGGCGCGAGGCGTTGCCTCCGCCGCGAAGGAGGGACCGAAGCCACCGGCGACTGTCACGCTGGTCACCGGTGACCGCGTGGACGTCGGCTCCGACGGCCAGGTCGTTCGGCTTGCGCGCGGCAAGGGCCGCGAGGAGATCGGCTTCTCGGTGCGGCGTGAGGCCGGCCACACGTACGTCGTCCCACAGGACGCCCTGCGCCTGGTCGCCGACGGCGTGCTCGACCGGCAGCTCTTCGACGTAGCGCAGCTGGTCCGGGACGGGTACGACGACGCGCACCGCACCACGCTGCCGCTGATCGTCGGCTACCGGCAAGACCGCACCGGAGCAAGGGACTTCAGCGCAGGCGGCGACCCGTTCGCGGGTTTGGTCGTCCGGGAGCGCCGTGCGCTGCCTGCGGTCGGCGGGGAGGCCTTCGAGGCGCCCAAGGCCGGTGCGCCTGCGCTGTGGGCGGCCGTCACAGGCCGCTCTTCGGCCCGTACGTCAGGAGGTACGGCCGCCGCCGCGCGGCCCGTCGCCCATGTCTGGCTGGACGCGAAGGTCCGGGGCACCCTGGCCGAGAGCGTGCCGCAGATCGGTGCGGCCGCCATGTGGGAGTCGGGCTACACCGGCAAGGGCATCAAGGTGGCTGTCCTGGACTCGGGCGTGGACGAGACCCACCCCGACCTCGCGGGCGTCGAGGTGGCGCAGAAGAACTTCAGCGAGTCCCCCGTGGTCAAGGACCGCTTCGGGCACGGAACGCACGTGGCCTCCATCCTCGCCGGAAGCGGCGCGAAGTCCGACGGCCGCTACAAGGGCGTGGCGCCCGGCGTGAAGGTGCTGGACGGCAAGGTCCTGGGCGATGACAACTTCGGATCCACCTCGGGCATCGTCGCCGGCATGCAGTGGGCCGTCGACCAGGGCGCGCGGGTCGTCAACATGAGTCTGGGCGCCCTCGACAGCCCGGAGGTCGACCCGATGGAGGCGGCCATCGCCCGGCTCTCCGGCAAGGCCCTGTTCGTGGTGGCCGCGGGCAACTCGGGCGATGGTCCCCGTAGCATCTGGTCGCCCGGCAGCGCCCCTGCGGCGCTCACCGTGGGCGCCGTCGACAAGCAGGACCAGATCGCCGATTTCTCCAGCCGCGGCCCGAACCTCGACGGCACGCCCAAGCCGGACATCACCGGCCCCGGCGTGGACATCACAGCCGCCCTGACCACGCAGGGCGAACAGCCCCCGGGTGAGGGCTATGTGGCGCAGTCCGGCACGTCGATGGCCTCTCCGCACGTGGCGGGCGCCGCCGCCCTGGTGCTCCAGCAGCACCCGGACTGGAGCGGAGCCCGGTTGAAGGCGCTCCTGACCGGTTCGGCCAAGCCCAACCCGCTGCTGAACGCCCATCAGCAGGGCGCGGGCCGGGTGGACCTGGCACGCGCCGCCACTGCCGTGGTCGTCTCCGAGCCCGGCTCCCTCGCCTTCGGCACGCACGCCTGGCCGCACGCGGACGACAGGCCGGCTTCCAAGACCCTCACCTACCGCAACTACGGCACCCGGGCCGTCACCCTGCGGCTGAGTGCCTCCGGGGCCGGCCCGTCGGGCGGCCCCGCCCCGGCCGGCATGTTCACCATCAAGGACGCCCAGCTCACCGTTCCGGCCGGCGGCACCGCGAAGACCACGGTCACCGCCGACACGCGCAAGGGCACCGTCGACGGCGTGTTCGGCGGCACGGTGCTGGCGTCGGGAGACGGCCAGGAGGTGCGTACCGGTCTCGTGGTCGAACGGGAGGTGGAGTCGTACGACGTCACGGTGCGGCACATCGACGCCGACGGGGCGAACCCGCCCACCTACACGACGATGATCACCCCGGGCGACGGGCTCGGCGGGCCCATGGAGCTCCCCTACCGCGCGAACGGCACGGTGGTCCAGCGGCTGCCCAAGGGGTCCTACCAGCTGGAGAGCATGGTCTTCGCCCGGGACAACGAGCTGGGCTTCTTCGTCCAGCCGGTGCTGGAAGTGAACCGGAACATCACGGTCACTCTCGACTCCCGCAAGGCGAAGCCGCTCGCCGTGAAGGCCCCGGATCCGGCCGCGAAACTCGTCACCTCCACCGTCGGCTACTACGACTTGGCTGTGGGAGCGTTCAACTCCTGGTCCACCAACGGGGTGCCGCCGATCCGCACCGCCGCCCTCGGTCCGGCGTCCGACAGGATGCGGGCCCAGTTCAACGGCGTGTGGAAGAGGCCCGGCGCGGCCGGCGCGAACGTCGACTACCGGCTCGCCTTCAACCGTAAGGGGAGCTTCTTCACCGGCCTGAACCGCACCGTCACCCGGGCCGAGGTCGCCGAGGTGAAGCTCGGCTTCGGCGCCTCCGTCACCGGGGCAAAGGGCCTGGTCCACATCACGCCGCTGGACGACCTCGGGAGCGGCGTCGGCATACCGGAACCGCAGGAGCAGAAGCTGCCGCAGGCCACCACGCACTACCTCAGTACGACCGGGGTGCGCTGGTCCTGGACGGCCGCACAGCTCGACTCCCGCAGCGAGGAGGTGCGCATGCAGTACACGAAGAAGGAGGTGACCTACAAGCCGGGCTCCAGCCACGCGCTGAAGTTCAACACCGGTGTGGTCGGCCCCGATCTCGCGGCGGGCGGTCCCGACGAGCAAGGTGCCAATCGGACCGGCGACTACATCGACACCAGGATCCCGCTGTTCAACGACGGCAGCGGTAACCCTGGGTCCTCGATCGTCACGCGCGGCTTCGCCCGGCTGGAATCCGGCGGGCGGATCCTCGGGGAGGGCCCGGCCACGGACTGGCTGAGCGCCGAAGTCCCCGCCGCCTCCGCCGCGTACCGCCTGACGGTCGAGGCGAGCCGCTCCGCCGCGGACACCTCCACCAGTACGAAGGTGGCAGGGGTGTGGACGTTCACCTCGGCCCGGCCGACGTCGGACGACACGGTCAAGCTGCCGCTGTCGACGGTGCGGCTCGCGCCGAAGCTGAGCCTGCGCGGGACGGCTCCGGCGGGCAGCACGCTCAAGGTGCCGCTGAAGCTGAGCGGCGCAGCCGCCGCGGCCGGGCAGGTCGCCGCGCTGACCGTGAAGGTCTCCTACGACAGCGGCCGGACCTGGAAGCCGCTCACCGTGACGACCGACGCGCGGGGCGCGCGCTCGGTGAGCGTGAACCACCCGGCGACCGCCAAGGCCGTGTCCTTCCGGGTGGACCTCAAGGACACGGGGGGCAACACCGTACGCGAGACGATCACGAACGCTTACCGGCTCGCTCCGTGAGGTGACCCGGAGCCGGTGACCGTCACCCGCCGCCGGTGAACCCTCCGGCCTGGTCCCCGCACCTGCGGGGACCAGGTCAGGCATACGGGTCGAAGGGGATTCCGGTCGGGCTCGCGTAGTCGAGAGCCCATTGGAAGTCGCCGTCGTCGATCTTGAAGGTGGCCGAGCCGAAGTCGGCGTTGCTGAGCTTGTCGCGGTAACCGGCCGGGTAGCCCTCCCAGCCGACGAGCCGCGGGTAGAACCAGTTGCCCGTGGCGTTCTCCGCCGGCTCGTCGTTGGTGTTGGCGAAGCGGAAGCAGTGGCTGGAGATGCCGTCCTTGTGGTACACGATCTTCGGGTGGGTGCCGTCGAAGCGGATGTCCGACCGAGCGAGCGTCTGGTAGGTGTTGTGCTGGGACACCGACACGTACTGGACCTCGTTGTTGTTGATCCACACGATGACGTGTTCCCAGTCGTGGGTATGCCCGAGGGCCGCCGGGCCGAGCGTGATCTGGTCCTTCTCGAAGTAGCTGGCGTACATGACCGCGCACCAGCCGTTGTTGCACTTCTCGCGCGAGTAGGTGTTGGCGTTGTTCAGCTGGGCGGGGTCGTGGCACTTGCCGTTGACGTCGCCGCCCAGCGGCAGGCCGGGATTGATGGTGCCGTCGGCGCCGATGGCGGCGGTGGCGTAGCAGCCGTCACCGTCGTAGTCGTAGGCAGGGGCGAAGGTCTGCTCCAGGCCGTTTGCGTTCTGCGGCAGCAGGGTCAGGACGTCTGCGTGAGCGGTCGCCGGGATCGCGACGACGAGCGTCATCGCACCGAGGGTGCCGAGAAGGACGTGGGCGAGGGATCTCAACTTGCGCATGCGGGCTCCTTGTTGAGCGGCCGTCGTCAGCAGTAGAGGTTGCCGCCGGGTGAGACGCCGAGGATCGAGGTGAAGCGGTTGTAGTTGTCGACGCGGCTCTGCACCTGGGCCGGGTTCTTGCCGTCGCACTCCAGGGAGCCGTTGATGGAGCGGATGGTCTGGCCGAAGCCGGCCTGGTTGACCATGGCGTTGTGCGGGGTCATGGTGCCGGGACCGGACTGGGTGTTCCAGTACCACAGGCCGGTCTTCCAGGCCACGGCCGCGTCGTTCTGCACCAGCCAGGGGTTGCCCAGCAGGCGGCCTGGCCCGCCGGGCAGCCGTAGGGCTGGCTCCAGTCGCAGTAGTGCGGGTAGTTGGCCTGGTTCTGCTCGACGATGTGGACCAGCCCGCCGGTCTCGTGGCTGACGTTGGCGAGGAAGGCGGCGGCCTCCTGCTTCTTCACCGTGTCGCTGCCGGTGTTGGCGAAGCCGGGGTAGGCGCTCAGCGCGGCGGTCAGGCCGCTGTACGTGTAGAAGGAATTCCGGTTCGGGAACATCTGCTTGAACTGCGCCTCGCTCACCACGAATCCGGACGGGTTGCCGCCACCACCGCTCGCGGGCGCGCTCCACTTCTGGTTCGCGCCGCCGGTGCAGGTCCAGATCTGCAGCCGGGTGCCGTTGGCGCTGTTGTTGCCGGTGACGTCCAGGCACTCAGTCCCACAGCTGGACCGCCGCACCGTCGGCGGTGCTGCGGTCGACGACGTCCAGACACTTGCCGAGTGCACGCAGGGTTCCGTCACCGGAGTTGGACCAGATCTGGGCGCTGGATCCGTTGCAGTCGTAGAGCTGTACGGCGGTGCCGTTGGCGCTGCTGGCGCCAGCGACGTCGACGCACTTGCCGGCGAGCCCGGTGATCGAGCCGTCGGCTGCCTGGGCGGGCGTCACGGTGAACAAGGCGGTGAGTACGGCGGAGAGCGCGGCGAAGATCGCGAACCGGCCGAGGAGACGGGGTCTGTGCATGGCTGAGGACGCTCCTTGGGTGTAGGGGGTGGAACGGCCGTCCCTGGAGACTGGAGCGCAGGGACGGCCGTCGGCGGAGCTGGTGTGCTTAGGGGTAGCTGGTCAGATTGGCCACGTTGGTCGTGGAGTTGGACGGGCCTCCCGTGTTGTTGACGACGTGCCGGATGGTGCCCACGCCGCCGAGGGAGACCGTCACCATGCTGGTGAAGCGCACATTGGAGTTGTTCGGCGCCTCGATGGCCCGCTCGGCGGCCACGCTCGGGTTGACGTTGAAGTAGCAGTAGCTGCCGAATCCGTAGACCTGATGGCTGGTGACGGAGTCGGCGACCTTGTACGCCGCGTAGCCCTGCGTGGACCCGTTCATCCAGGACGACTGGTTCGGCGGGTCGTAGGGCATCTCGTTCTGGTAGAAGTACGTCCGGCCGCCGTTGCCGTTCCAGATCGTCTGGTACTTCTGGTAGTGCTCGACGAACAGGCCGTACATGGTGACGTTGTCGCCGTTGACGATCAGTCCGGTGTCGCCGGTGTTGGAGTTCCAGCCGATGCCGGTGCCGTGGTCGCCGCGCCAGATCCAGGTGTGGTCGCCGATGACGTTGTCGCTGTTGACGACGAGGCTGGTGGTGGCCTTGCCGACGGCGGCGCCGCCGACGCGGAAGTACACGTCGTGCAGGGACGTCGGGTTGGCGGCGTGCGAGGCGGACGAGCCGGTCGGGCCGATCTCCATCAGGGTGGGCGAGTTGGTGGTGCCGGCGTCGAAGAGGACGCCCGCGACCTTCACGCCGTCGACGTCGGCCACCTTCATCGCGGTGATGCCGTTGTCCGGGATGAACGTGGCCAGGCCCAGGCCGAGGACGACGGTGTTGGCGCGGTTCACCTGGAGCGTCTGGTTGAGGTGGTAGACGCCCGGGGTGACGAGGAGGTTCTTGCCCGCCGCCAGCGCCGCGTTGATGTCCGCGGCGGTCGCGCCCGGCTTGACGACGTAGAAGGTGTCCATGGACAGCGAGGTGCCGGAAGGTGATCCACCCGTCCAGCTGGTGCCGGTGGAGTTGGACCGTATCGACGGCACGAACACCTGGTAGGCGCCGTTCTCGTCGACGTACAGGAACGGCTTCTCACGGCTGACCGGGGTCTGCGGGACCGTGGTGTACGGCGGGCTGGGGAAGCTGGTGGCGGGGACGCCCTGGCTGCCGACGAAGACCATGTTCCAGTTGGAGCCGGTCCAGCTGCCGAGCTGGGAGTTGCGGGTCAGCCACTGCTGCTGGCTGCCGGAGTTGACCTGTCCGTCGATCTTGGTGTCGGCGAGGAGACCGCCGCTGGACCAGCCGCCGTCGTCCAGGGCGAGGTTGCCGCGCAGATGCATACGGCGATACGACGCCGCCTGTGAGACCGCCCAACGGTCGTTGCCGCCGGTCGGGTTGACGGACAGGTTCTCGGTGCCGCGCCAGAAGTTCTGGGTCGCGTTGCCCTGGAACCAGTCCGCTTCGGCGTGCACCGCGCCGTTGATCGTGACCGCGTCCGGACTCAGACCGAGGCCCGCGACCTGGGTGTAGAAGCCGACGTTGACGTCCGCGTCGTAGGAGCCCGGCTTGAACAGGACGGCGTGGCGCTGGGCGCCGAACTGGTTCGTCTCCTGCTGCTGGAAGATGGTGTTGAGCCTGCTCTGGATCGTCGACGCCGACATGGACGGGTCGAAGACGGCGACGTTCGGGCCGAGGTCCGGATTCGTGGCCGACGGCGTCACGGGGACCACCTGGAAGCGCTGGGCGGCGCTGCCGTTGCAGGTGAACTGCACGAACTGCACACTGTCCGCGGTCGAGGCGCCCGGGTCGTCCAGGCACTTGCCGCTGTTGCGGTTGACGAAGTGGTAGGCGCCGCCGCCCTCGTGAACCGGCAGCCACTGCTGGTTGGCGCCGCCGCCGTAGGCCCACAGGTGGACCGGCGCGTTGTCGGCCGTGGACGTATCGGCGACATCCACGACCTGACTGGTGTTGTTGCCGTTGTTGATCCGGACGTAGCCGTCGCTGGTGGCGGTGAAGCTCCACCGCTGAGCCGTGGTGCCGTTGCACTTGTACTGCTGCACGACGGTGCCGTTGGCGGTGCCCGCCGCATAGGCGTCCAGACACCTGCCGCTCGCGGCGTTCATGATGGTGGCGAAGCCGGTGGGCAGTGCCTCGGCGGCACTCGCCGCCGCGCTCGCGGGCGCGGGTGCGGTGGTGAGCAGGGAGGCGACGGTCGCGGTGACCAACGCGGCGGCACTGGATCTGCGGCGGCGCTTGAGTGCGGTGCGCAAAGAGGTGAGCACGGATTCTCCTTGCCGAAGGGCTCGGCGGACGGTGGGGGTGGCTGGATCAGCCGGTGTACGCGGCGAAGACGCGGGTGTAGTCCCAGTCGGACTGGCCCACACCGGAGCAGCTGTCGGCGGGGCCGCCGGTGCACGGGCGGTCCCGGTTGACGGACCAGAAGGTCAGCCGCGCCAGGTGGTGCTGCTGGGCGTAGGCGAGCATCGTCCGGAAGTCGTTCACCGTGACGGTCTCGTCCTGGTCGGTGATGCCGTTCATCGACGAGATGCCCATGGACCGGTAGGCCTGGTCGTCGCTGTAGCCGTACGCGGTCTTCAGCGCGTTCTTGAGGCCTTCGGCGGCCTGCACGGACAGGTTGCCCATGTTCTGGCCCATACCGCCGAAGTTGAACGGCATGATCGTCCAGGCGTCGACGGTCAGGCCCGAGCCGGCGGCCCGGTTGATCAGGCTGGTGTCGGGGCCGCTCTGGCCGGTGCCGATGGTGACGTACACCTTCAGGCCGGGGTTGTTGGCCTTGGCGGTCTTCAGGGCGTCGACGGTGCGCTGCTGCACGGTCGGGCTGTCATAGGCGTCGGCCTCTAGGTCGATGTCGATGGCCTTGAGCCCGAAGGCGCTGATGACCTTCTGGTAGGCCGCGGCCAGTTCACTCGCGGTGGAGCACGAACTCTCCAGTTTGTTGCCGCTCCAGCCGCCGAAGGACGGGACCACGTCGCCGCCGTTCGCCCGCACCGTGTTGATCGTCTGCTGGTCGACGCCGCCGGTCAGCGCACGGCCGCCGTCCCACTGGGGGTTGCAATAGCCGTTGCTGAGCACGAAGGCGAGCGTGAAGTACTTGACGCCGGTGGCGTTGGTGACCGTGGTGGGGCTCGGCGGGCTGCCCCAGCCGTTGTAGAGGTACGGGGCCACGGCCATCGACGCGGAGGGGGTGCCACCGTCGTCGGGGGCGGGCGCGGTCCACTTCTGGTTGGCGCCGCCGCTGCAGCTCCAGATCTGTATGCGGGTGCCGTTGGCGGAGTTATTGCCGGTGATGTCGAGGCACTTGTTCGCCTGCGGGTTGACGATGTCGCCTGCGGAGGAGACCGTCCACTTCTGGTTGGCGCCGGCGGTACAGCTCCACAGCTGCACCGTGGCGCCGTCGGCCGTCGAATTGCCGGTGACGTCGAGGCACTTGCCGAGGGCGCGGATGGTGCCGTCGCTGCCTACCGTCCACTGCTGGGCGGCGGTGCCGTTGCAGTCGTAGAGCTGGACGGCCGTGCCGTCGGCGGAGTTCGCGCCGGCGACGTCCAGGCATTTGCCGGCCAGGCCGGTGATGGTGCCGGTGGCCGCCTGCGCGGGGGACGCGGTGAGCAGGCCGGTGGCGAGGGAGAGAGCGGCGAGGGAGACAACTGCGGGGAGAGGTCTGGGCATGTGCACAGGGGCCCTTCGTGGGGGATGAGCAGGCCGAGGCGGCGTTCACCTTATGAACGGTGGATGCGTCACACGGTGCGATGCTGAGCCGTGAACCTAAAGGTCTGGACCGCTTTCGTCAAGTAGTGAAGTAAGTAGTGAAGGAAGCGAGTTATAGCTTCCGGTCAGCCTTCGTTCGCCCGTGGCGGCACGCATGCCCGGCGTTCCTCCCGCGTTGGCGCTCCCGCGAGGCAGTACTTCTTGGATCATCGTTCCGGAAGGCCGGCCTCCGAAGTCGCCCATGCCGTCCGGGAGTCGCTGTCGGCCATCGGTGCCTATCTGCTCAGCTTCGCCGTGATCCGCGCGCTCGACCGCTGCCTGCTCCACTGCTGGGGTACCGTGTCGCCCGCGCCGCCTGCCTGCTGCAGTACGCCTACCAGGGCATGAGTCCCAACTCGGGCGGCGACTACAACCTCCTCCCAAGGCAGCTCGGACCTCCTCACCCAGACCACTCGCCCCGGCACCCGGCACCGGCACCCGCACCCCGAACGCTCCGGCCGGAGCGCCATGGAGCGGGGGCCGATCTAGGCTGGAAGCAGCCGCTGGAAACCAGCCTTGATGGGCAGGGCTGTCCGGACGGAGGCGTGGCGCGTGGAGATGGCCGGCAAGCAGGACGCGCCCACTGCCGTTGTCGTGGTGGACCCGGACGGCATGGTGAGCGGCTGGAGCGAGGGGGGCCGGCTGCTGCTGGGCTGGACGGCGCAGGACACCGTCGGCCGCCCCGTGACCGACCTGCTGGTCGATCCCCCGCCACCCGGCTTCCCCGAGGGCTACGGCGTCGGCCCCGACCCCACGGGGTACATCCCCCTGCGCCACCGGGACGGTTCCACGGTGGACGCCGTGGTGACGGCTCACCCGCTGTTCGGCCCCGCCGGGCGGGCGCCGGGGCACGTGGTGACCGTCCAGCGCTGGGGACGCCGCCCGGTGATCGCCGACCGGGCCTTCGAGCAGTCTCCCTTCGCACTGGGCGTCTACGACCCTGAGCTGCGGTTCCTGTGGATCAACGCCTCCTCGGGCCGGGTGATCGCGCACTCCGAGGAGCAGGTGCTCGGCAAGAAGTACCGCGAGGTGTTGCCCGAATTCGACCGCGAGCTGTTTCCCGAAAGGGACGACAAGCCCTACACCGACAAGCTCGCCGAGGTGGCGAGGACGGGCGAGCCCGCGCGTCTCATCACCGTCTTCCGCCCGCTCGGCAGTAACTACGCCAACGCCTGGGCCACCAGCATCTGGCCCGTCCGGGATGGGGAGGGCAGGGTCCGCGCGGTCGCCAACTGGGGATTCGACATGAGCGCCGAGTACTGGGCTCGACAGCGCCTGCTCCTGCTCAACGAGGCCACCCGTGGCATCGGCCGGACACTCGACGTGATCGGCACCGCCCAGGAACTGGCCAGGACCCCCGTGCCGGGATTCGTCGACCTCGTCACCGTGGATCTCTTCGACGAGGTGCTGCGCGGAGAGGAACCGCCCTCCGCGTCCACGTTCGCCCCCGGCGAGACCATCGTGCTCAGCCGTGCCGCCCGGCACAGCGTGAGGGAGGACACCGACCGGGCTGACGGGCCCACGACTCCGGTCAGCCACACTCCCGGATCCGTCGCCGCCCGCTGCCTGGCCACCGGCAGGTCCACGGTCGAGCTCGCCGCTGAGCCCGGCCAGGGCGGCGAATGGGCTTTCGGGCCCGGGCTCGCCGCCGACCCGGCGCACTGGCCGCCGGGCAACCCGTTGACCGACGGGTCCATCGCCGCGGAGGGCCTGACCGGCCGGATCACCGTGCCGCTCCGGGCACGCGGCGCGCTGCTCGGCGTCGTCGCCTTCTCCCGCCGCGACCGGCCCGAGGCCTTCACCGCCGACGACCTGATCCTCGCCGAAGAGCTGACCGCCAAGGCAGCCGTCGCCATAGACAACGCCCGCCGGTACTCGCGCGAGCGCACGACCGCGCTGACCCTGCAACGCAGCCTGCTGCCGCAGGGGCTGCCGAACCAGGAGGCGGTCGACGTGGCATCCCGCTATCTGCCCGGTGGGACCGGCGCGGAAGTGGGTGGTGACTGGTTCGACGTCATTCCGCTGTCCGGCGCCCGGGTCGCCCTGGTCGTCGGGGATATCGTCGGCCACGGTCTGCACGCCTCGGCCGGCATGGGCCGGCTGCGCACGGCGGTCCGCACCCTCGCCGACGTCGACCTGCCGCCGGACGAACTGCTGACCCACCTGGACGACCTGGTCCTCCACCTCGCCAGCGACCTCCAGTCCGCCGGCCACTTCCAGCCGACCGGCGAGTCCGGGGCCACCTGCCTGTACACCGTCTACGACCCTGTCTCCCGGCGCTTCACACTGGCGAGCGCCGGCCATCCCCTGCCGCTGATCATCTCCCTCGACGGCACCAGGACACCGGTGCCCGCACAGCCGGGACCGCCGCTCGGCATCGGCGGTCTGCCTTTCGAGGCCACCGAGCTCGAACTGCCCGAGGGCAGCCTGCTCGCCCTCTACACCGACGGCGTGGTGCAGAGCCGCGAGCGCGACGTCGACGAGGGGATCGCCGAACTGCAGCGGGTCCTGAACCACTCGGCCACCTCACTGGAGGCGCTCTGCGACACGGTGATGGACGCCATGCTCCCCGCACGCCGCACCGACGACGCCGCCCTGCTGCTCGCTCGCACGCACGCGCTCGATCCCCACCACGTCGCCGACTGGGACGTAGAGCCCGACCCCTCGCAGGTGCCGCGCGCCAGGAAGTTCGCCGTCGACCAGGTGGACGCCTGGGGCCTGGAGGAGGCCTCATTCGTCACCGAACTGGTCGTCAGCGAGCTGGTCACCAACGCCATCAGATACGGCGAACCGCCGATCAGGCTGCGGCTGATTCGCGATACGTCCCTGATCTGCGAGGTCTCCGACGCCAGCAACACCGCTCCGCACCTGCGCCGGGCCCGCGCCTTCGACGAGGGCGGCCGGGGCCTGTTGCTCGTGGCCCAGCTCACCCAGGGGTGGGGCACCCGGCACACCACCAACGGCAAGACGATCTGGTGTGCGCAGACCCTCCCCTAGTCCCTCAAGGCGCTAGTCCCGCAAGATGCGCCACCGGTTGTCGGCTGTGCCATTGTCCGAGTCCTGGACTGCGAACGCGCCGACAGCGGTGGAGTTGTTCGCGATGGCGAGCAACTTGCCGCTGTGCACGTTGCGGATCTTGTAGGTCCCGTCTCCCTGGTCCAGCAGCGTCCATCTGTGGTCGGCGGTGCCGGTGTCCGACCACTGCAGGACGGTCGCGCCGTCGGCCGTGGACATGTCCTGGACGCCGAGCACCTTGCCGCTGTGGGCATTGCGGAAGCGGACCGCGTTTCCGTCGGTGATCAATTGCCAGTTGTGGTCGGCGGTGCCCGAGTCGTTCCACTGCAGAGCGCGGCCACCGTCGGCCGTGGACATGTCCTGGATGCCCAGCACCAGACCGCTGCCCACGTTGGCGAGACGGACGGTGGCGCCGGTGTTCCAGTAGACGGTGTAGTTGTGGCCGTGCGCGTCGTGGAACGGGCCCAGGTTGACGGTGGAGCCGTTGGCGGTGGCGGTGAAGGCGAGCGAGCTGCCACTGGTCCGTGTGATGGAGGACGTGTTCAGCGATGGGAGGGAGCTGAGCGAGGAGTTGCCGTAGTTGCCGGACAGGACCACCGGGCCGTAGGTGATCGCGGCGACGTTCGCGTTGTCGTTGGCCGCTCGCATGACGATCCGCATGGGCAGGCGGACGGTGACCGTGTCGCCGGAGGTCCAGGAGCGGCTCAGAGTGGCGTAGCTGCCGGGTGTGGTGATGATGCTCTGCGCCGTACCGTTGACGCTGATGGTGGCCCCGGTGGTCCAGCTCGGGATGCGGATGCGCATCGCCCAGGTGCCGCTGACGTTGCCGGTGACGTGCAGGGTCGTGGTGTCGCTGATCGGGTACGACGTGGTCTGGGTGACTGTGATGCCGCGCTCCGACCAGTTGAGCACCGACGGCACGAACAGGTTCACGATCAGTGTGTTGTCACTGTGGAAGTAGATGGAGTCCATCAGCCTGGTGTGCATCTCCAGGCCCGTGCCCTGGCAGCACCAGAAGGTGCCGTAGTCGGTGCTCCAGGTGCCGCCGCCCCACGCCGGGCCCACACCGCGTCGGCCGCCCGGGTTGAGCGGGGTGAAGTAGGTGACGTGGCCGTGGTCGTCGGCCGGGTTCTGCTGGCCGATCATCTGGTTGAGCCACGCCCGCTCGTAGTAGTCGAACAGCGCGGCCCGGTTCGGGTCCAGCGCGAACAACTCCCGGGTGAGGGTGAGCATGTTGAAGGTGTTGCAGCTTTCACAGGTGTCCTGGTTCAGGTAGCCGGCGATGGCGTTCGGGGCGCGGAAGTGCTCCGCCTGGCTGTTGCCGCCGATGGCATAGGTGTGCGTGTTGACGCAGATGTTCCAGGCGTTGGTGGCGATGTCCCGGTAGCGGGTGGTGCCGGTGGCCTTGTACTCCCGGGCGGCTCCGATCCACTTGGGTACCTGGGTGTTGGCGTGCAGTCCGTTGAGCTGGTCCTGGTTGGAGGCCAGCGGGTCGAACACCGCGGCGTGGTCGAACCGCCGGGCGACGGTGAGCCACCGCGCGTCGCCTGTCTGCTGGTAGAGATCGGTCAGCACGGTGTTCATGCCGCCGAACTCGGTTTGCAGCATGGTCTGCATCTGCTGGCCGCTCAGCCGGCCGGTGCGCCAGTCGACCCATCCCGCCAGGGCGAGCAGCACGTCACGGGCTTGTGTGCTGCCTATGTGGCGCCATACGTCCAGCAGGCCGACGAGGGTCTTGTGGATGGTGTAGTACGGCACGTTGCCGTTGCTCAGGGTCCGCTGTTCGAGAGCGGTGAAGTCGGACTCGGGGTAGCCGGAGAGGTACCCGGCGCTGAAACCGGCGGCGCTGTTGTTGGCCTGGCATTTGGCCAACTCGGCGACCATGTACGTTGCCTTGTCCCGGCAGGTGGTGTCTCCGGTCACGGCGTACAGCTGGGCCCATGCCGTGAGGAAGTGCCCTTGGACGTGGGTGCGGAAGGGGAAGTCCGGCGCGTCCCAACCGCCGCCCGCAGCCGCGCCGTTGGTGGACAGCCGGTGGTTGGCGCGGAAGTTGTACAGCAGCCGGTCCACATCGACGAACCGCAGGTAGTTCCGCGTACGGTTCTGGTTGTCCAGCCACCGGCTGGCGGTGAGCCGGACCTGGTCGAGTGCGAAGGGGTGCGCGGAGACCCCGATGTCGGCTCTTGCGGGTGGGATGGAAGCCGCTCGGGCGGGAGAACTGCCGATGAGGGAACCGGTGGCAGAGGCGGCGACGGTGGCCCCGGCTACTTGCAGGAGGCGCCGTCTGCTGACGGAGGAAGACATCTTGCACCTCTTTCCGTTGGGGGGAAGAGCGGTGAACGGTGGTCGGTGCCGTCACCAACCTGTCGGCAGACCGGCGATGAACGAGGTCAGCCGGTCGGCGATGAGCCGGTCGTCACGGGCCGAGTAGTGCCAGTCGCAGCCGAGGAGATCCAGGCCCGAGTCGTCGAGGAACCAGTAGCGGACCCCGCTGTCACCGGCGTCGTTGCGTGCCTTGACCACCTGCTGGACATGTCCGGCGTACTGGCCGGCGCCGACTGCCACGATGGTCGTCCCGGCCCCGTAGCGCGTACGCAGCTTCTGGAGGAACTCGCCGTAGGCGCTGCGGTAGCCGGCCGCGAGGCTGTCGGGCGTCCACGGCTCACCGGGGTTGACTGTGGTCGAGAAGTCGTTGGTGCCGAGGTTGACCACCACGACCTGGGGGCGCCAGGTGCCCGGGTTCTGCCAGACGTCGCCGGACACGTTGAGCAGGGCACGGTCGTAGAAGGTCCGGTACGTGACGTCCGGCCGGCCTCCGTTGTAGTTGCGCACCATGCCGAGGCCCGAGTAGCCGTTGATCTGGTAGTCGGCGTTCAGTTGCCGGGCGGTGAGGGCGCTGTAGCTCACATCGGAGTTGGTGTTCCGCTTGAGCTGGTCCGAGGTGCAGGTGCGGGAGGCCGAGAGGTTGCCGTAGCCCACCGTGAGGGAGTCACCGATGAACTCGATCTGTCGGCTGCGGGGAGCCGGTTTGCTCAGTACGGCACCGCCGGGCGCCGCGACGAAACCTCCGAACGTGCTGGTGTCCCCCGGGGTGTCGTTGCGCTTGACGACCCGGACGGTGTGCCTGCGGTCCTTCAGTCCGTTGATCCAGTGCGTGGTGTTGCCGGGTGTCACGAGCGTGGCGACAGTGGCTCCGTCGATCTGGACGTCGTAGTCGGCGGCCGAGTCGTTGAGCACGATGCCCACACCGGTGCCCCTGACAGTGCCCTCGAAGTACACACCGGGCCAGCTGTACTGCACCGTGTTCCCGGCGTCCTTGACCCGCCCCGCGGTGTGCGCCTGCGACAACACCCCCGACGCGCGGACCAGTTGCCACTGCTGGTTGGCGCCGCCCCCATGGCTCCACTGCGCGATGTCCGCGTGGTCGGCGGCGGAGTTGTTGCGGACGTCCAGCACCTTGCCCGAGTGCTGCGCCTTCAGCCGGTAGTAGCCACCGCCCGAGTCGACGAACTGGAACCGCTGATTGGCGCCGTCATGGAGGGTCCACTGCGACAGGCCGGCCCCGTCGGCGGTGCTCGCGCCCGCCACATCGAGCGCCTTGCCGCTGCCACGATTGAGCAGCGCGTACCACGCGCTCGTATCCACAGTGGCCGCCTGCGCCGTCCCAGCAGCGCCAAGTCCGGTCAGCAGCGCCGCCATCAAGGCGGTCACCGCGGCGAGCACCCCCGTACGCATGCCACATCGGCGCCACGGAACCCTGAGTGTCATGTACATGCCCTTCACCGGGTCTCCCACTTCCGGCGCACACCATATTGTCGAAGCGCTTCGAAGAGAACCGTGCGGACCAAGGCAGCAGCAGTTCCGGCACCGGCTCAAGCGCTGGCGCTGTCCTCCACCTTCTCGAAGAAGAACTCGTGCTTGAGGAAGGAGACGTCGTACTCGTGGCCGGGCTGCGGCGGCAGGAGTTGGGAGGCCTGGAACAGGCGCCAGCCGTCGTGCAGCGCGGCAAGGCCCGTGGGGTAGGGCGGTTCGTCACTGTCACCGGTCGTCGGACGGGTCCGGCCGGTCCCGTCGTATCGGGACCAGCCCACGACGTCGGAGTCCAGCGCCGACGTCGCGAGATAGAGGACCAGAACCTGCTGCCTCATGCGTGACTCCCCAGGGTCGGCCGGTTGGTGACGCGCGTGACCCAGTACTCGACATCGAACGAGTCGTCACCGGTCAGGGCCCGCCACAGCAGGACCCGGTTGTAGATCTCCAGTCGGGCCGCAGCCCACTCGTACCAGGGGAAATACGTGTTGAGCTCCGCGGTCACCGCAGGGTCGTGCAGATCGGAGACGTCCCACAGACGCACCTGCGGCACGGTCGGGTTGAGGCGGAGTTTGTACATGTAGCGACGGCTCGCGGTGTCGTTGCGGCGGCCACCGTGCCAGATGCCGTGGTGGACGAGAACGACCGTGCCTGCCGGGCAGGTCAGACGGGTCTGCCCCCTGAGGTTCTGGACGCGGCCGATGTCCGTCTCGTTGATCCTGCGCAGATGGCTTCCGGGCACACTGAGCGTGCCGCCCATCTCGGCGGTCACCTCGTGCGGGTAGTACATGAGCTGGATGTCGAACGCGTCCGGCCGTACGTCGATGATCGCGTCGCCGTGGAGCGGCTGCGCGTGTCCCTCATGCGGCTCGCGTACATGCACCGCCTGGTGGTCGACGGTCGGCTCGGGTCCGACCAGGCTCTCGACGGCGCCGGCGACGACCGGCAGGGCGAGCAGCTCGTGGACGAAGGTGTCCTTCGCGAACGCCCCGCCCAGCGGAGTGCCGTAGGACACTTCCGGCAGGCCCTCGTTCAAGGCCGCGATGGCCCGTTCGTTGATTTCCTGCGGCACCACCCCGTCCAGGCGCAGAAATCCCTGCGCGACGAAACGCGCCACCTGAACCGATGTCAGGAGTTGCTTGCTGGTTGACGTGCTGGTTGACATGCGACGAACGTACGTGCCCGGTCCGGATCGGTCGTGGGCTGAAATCGTCCAGTGCTGGTAATTTTCCGTCCTCGTGAAACACGCGACAGTACGGATCGACGAGGCGCCCACCGTGGTCGGTGCCGGCATCGGGGTGCACGGCGTCTCCACCGCCCACGAGGTCTTCCGGCTGCCCGACCTGTGGCAGCTGCACCTCTACAACTACGAGGGCGCTCTCTCCCTCGGGCAGTCGGTCCACCCCATCCGCCCCGGCCACGTCAGTCTGGTGCCGCCGAACACGGAGGTGCACTTCCACTACCGGGGCAGGTCGGAGCATTTCTACGTCCATCTGCGGCTGCACGACGGCGGAACCGCGCGGGTGGTGCCGGTGATGCAGGACGCCGCGGCCGAGAGCACCCACCTGGCCGACCTGCTCCGCCACGCCGTGACGGCCATGCCGACTTCTCCCCCGCGAGCCGCGGCCGAGGTCTGGACCGCTCTGTGGCGCATCGCCGAGTTGCCGAGGGGCGAGGGAGCCGGGCGCCGCCACCCCTTCGTGGCCGCCGCACAGGCCTACGTGGAGGAACACCTGGCCGACCCGTTGTCCGTACCGGACATCGCTCGTGCCGTCGGAATCTCCCACACACATCTGACGCGCGTGTTCCGAGCCGACACCGGCCGCACGGTCGTGTCGTACATCCGGCACCGACGCCTGCAACGCGCCCGCCACCTCCTGTTGTCCTCCACCCTGTCCATCACCGCCATCGCCGCGGCCGTGGGCATCGCCGATCTCCAGGCCTTCAACAAGGCCTGCCGCCGTGAACTCGGGGCGAGCCCGCGTGACGTACGCGCGGCGGCCGTGTCTGTGCCTCGCCTGTGAATGACGGCAACCTCCTGCCCGATCCCCGAAGAAACGTCGTGGGGCCGGCCCCGCACCACCAAAGCCCTGCTGGACGAGGTCCGCGCCCAGGGCTTCAGAAGCATCCGCCACCGAGCACGAGGCGGACCCGCTTCGACGCGACCTGAACACGTCCTTCCACAGCATCGTGCGCACGTCGGGAGGCAACAACAAGAACCGTCTGCTCATGCTGCCCACCGAGGTCTGCACACCGGAGGCATGGAACGCGGCGAGATGCTGAAGTACTTCGAGGCGCTCGGCCACACCGCCCGCGCCAACAAGGTCACCACCGTCCTGTGGGGCCACGGTTCCTTCTACGACCACGGCAAGCTCCGGTGGAAGGACTCCGGGAGTTCCGGGGTGATGTGCCGGCGACGATGAAGGCCGAGTACGCCGAAGGCGGCAACGCCGGTCCGACCAGCTGGACGCCGTACCAGCAGTTCAACACCGCCTTCGAGCTGGAGCGGTGCCAGCGTGACGTACCACGTGGCCCAGTCGGGAAGCACGGTGACCGGCACGACGTCCTGAGCCGCCCTGTTCAGCGGACGTGGCGCGCGATGCCGGTCGCCCTGCCCATCAGCCATTCGAGCGGCCCGCGCTGGAAGAAGCGGGACCAGATGGTGGCGAGGACGGTGATGGAGGCGATGAAGCCGAGCAGGACGTACAAGGGCTGGCCGGTCAGGGTCAGTTCTTCCGTGTCCAGAAGCCAGATGGCGACGATGTGGTAGACGTACGCCGTCAGCGACATCGAGCCGACCGCGATGACGGGCCCCGCCAGGCGGTGCAGCCGTGGGAAGGCGTCCATGGCGGACAGGCACGCGGTGATCACCAGGATCGCCACACCGGTGGCGGCCGCGATGGACAGGGTCGCCTCGCTGTGCGGGGCGGAGGCCAGCATCCCGGCGGGGGTGTCGCCGAAGATGCCGATGCTGTCGGGCGATACGGACGACATGGACGACATGCCCGATCCACTTTCGGCTTCCCGGACGGCCTCGGCGGCACCGGGTACGAGACGCACCGCCAGCCAGGAGCCGCCGTAGCCGGTGACGGCGAGGGCGACGCCGGTGAAGGCGAGGCGTATGCGTACGGCGGTGGCGGCCAGGTCGCAGCGGGCGACAGCCATACCGGCGATGACGAACGGGACCCAGGTCAGGGCGGGGTAGCCGCCGGTGAAGAACAGCGAGACGGGGCCGTCGGCCTGGCCGTAGGAGAGGAATACGCGGCCGCCGACCACCGGCTTCAGCGCGTAGAGCAGTTGCGGGCCCACCAGGGCCCAGCCCACCGCGATCAGCGCCAGCGGCTTGGCGCCCAGCCGGTACAGCGGGAGCACGAGCAGGAAGAACAGTCCGTAGAAGGCGAGGATCGGCACGACCGGGGTGCCGGTCAAGGTCAGGGCGGTACCGAGGGCGATCAGGATCACGGCCCGGATGATCACCTTGGCGACGGCCTGGCGTCCGGCCGACCCGGTTTTCGGCGTGCGAAGCCCGGTGATGAGGGCGACCGCGAAGCCGGCCAGGACGGCGAACAGGGCGGAGGAGCGGCCTTGCGCCAGCTCCATCAGGAAGCCGATGACACCGTCCTGGCCCGGGGCCGGGCCCACATGGACCGCGTACATACCGAAGACGGCCAGGCCACGGGCCAGGTCCAGCCCGACCAGCCGGCCCACGCCCGGCACGCCGGGCACACCGTTCGGGTGTTCGCCGGGCTCGCGTGCGGGAGACGGTACGTCGGCCGGAAGCAGCGGGGGGTCTGGGTGCTGTGTCATGCAACTCAGGCTGGAGACCGGGCCGTTCACGGAGTATCCGGCAGAAGGCTGCGGTGTCCCCGCCGACCGGAGGGTGATACTCCGCCGGGTGGCTGGAGCCGTCGCTTGCCGGGCCACCGGGGCCCCGCCGCGCCTTAGGGTCGAGCGGCAGGGGCTGGACGGCATGGACGAAGGTCAGGCGGAGCGCGCGTGAACCGGGTGGTGCGGGTAGCGGTGGTGGACGACGAGGCACTGGTCCGGTCGGGCTTCGCGCTCATCCTGGGCGCGTCCGGCGCGACCGGTTTCCTGCTCAAGGACACCGAACCGGACCAACTCGCCCAGCTGGTCCGCACGTTGGCGGCGGGCGGGGTGGTTCTGTCCCCCAAGGCGTCGCCGACATCGGGGCACGCATCCACCTGGGTGCCGGCACAGTGAAGGACCACGTCAGCGCGATCCTCACGAAGCTGCGGGTGACCAGCCGAGCGCAGGCCGGGCTGCTGGACGAGCGCCCGCGGTCGGAGGCCGGTCGATGAGCCGCGCACGCGAGCTGTGGCAGCGTGTGCCCGCGCCGGTCGTCGACATCGTCGTGGTGGTGGCAGCGGCCCTGGACGCGCTGCCCATTCTGTGGGACCACACGCAACGCGGCGTCGCGCCGGCCGCGCTCGGCTGTGCCGCCCTGGCTTTCCGGCGCAGGTTCCCGCTCGGCGTCTTCCTGCTCACCCTGCCGGTCGGGCTGACCCAGTATGTCTCCGTCGCTCCGCTCGTGGCCCTGTTCACCCTGGCCGCACGCTCGCGGAACCGCCCTCTCCTCACCGTGTGTGTCGCCCTGTCCGCAGTCGTGAGCAGCGTTCCGTGGCCCTTGGCAGGCATCGCCGAGTTCGCCCGGACCATGACGCTGATCGACTTCGTGTACGCCCTGGCTACGGCTGTCGCCCCGGTCCTCTTCGGGCAACTCGTCCAGGCGCATGGGGACTTGGCGCGGCGGCTGGCCGAGGTGGAGGAGGCCAGGGAGCACGAGCGGGTGCTGCACGCCCAGGCCGTACTCGCCCGCGAACGCGCCCAACTGGCCCGCGAGATGCACGACGTGGTGTCCCATCAGGTCAGTCTGATCGCCGTACGGGCCGGAGCCCTCCAGGTCGCCACCAAGGAGGCGGACGCCAAAGAGGCCGCCCGCACGATCCGTTCGCTGAGCGTCACCACGCTCGACGAACTGCGCACCATGGTCACACTGCTGCGCGCCTCCGGCGGCCACGCCACGGAGCTGACCCCGCAGCCGACCCTGGCCGACCTGCGCAAACTGGTGGAGTCAAGTGGCACTCACGCGGAGTTGACGGGTGAGCTTCCGCCCGCCGTGGGCACACCCGCCCAGCGGGCCATCTACCGCACGGTCCAGGAGGCCCTGACCAACGCCCGCAAGCACGCCCCCGGTGCCACGGCCTGCGTCGAGCTGTGGCAGGACGGCGACGACGTCGGAGTGACCGTCACCAACAGCCCGCCCACGCGCCCCTCCCTGTCCCTTCCCGGTTCACAGCAGGGCCTGGTCGGTCTGCGGGAACGGGCCGAGATCCTGCACGGCACCCTGGAGGCGGGCTCGACCACGGAGGGCGGCTATCGGGTGCGGCTGCGGATTCCCCTCAGCGCGGACTGACCGGACATGACCCGTACCCCTTCCTGGGCGGCCTCCGGAGAGAACCCTTCTACTGTGTGCGCAGCGATCAACGCCCGGCCACAAGGAACGCCATGTCCGACAGCCCTGCCCCGGCGCAGTCGCCGGGGACCAGCCGCAGCACCTCGGCGACCATCCCGCCGAACATCCTCCGCTGCCTCACCCCGGTCACGGACGGGTACGGAGTCGACCTCCGGCCCGAGTTGAGCCGGGTCGGGCTGGACGAGGCGCTCATGCGCTCGGCGGCGCTGCGGGTCTCCTACCGCCAGGGCAGTGCCGTCATCCGGCGTGCGCTGGAACTCACCGATGACGCTCACCTGGGCCTGCGGGTGGGTGCCGCGCAGCACCTGACCTCGTGGGGTCTCCTGGGGTTCGCCCAGATGGCCGCCGACACGCTGCGGGAGGCCATCGAGACGGGCGTGCGCTTCCAGAACCTGTCCGGGGCGATGGTGGTGTGGTCGGCGGGGCAGGAGCAAGCCGGCCATGTGCTGCGGGCCGAACTGCCCGATCCCGCCCTCGATCCGGCGGTCGCGGTCTTCCTGGCCGAGGAGGCGTTCGCCAGCGTCGTCACCCTCACGCGGCTGAGTTCCGGCGAGGAATTCGCCCCGCGGAGCGTCGAGTTCGCCTTCCCCGCCCCACCCGACGCCGGGCCGTTCACCGAGCTGTTCCGCTGCCCGGTACGGTTCGGCGCCGCGGGGAACCGCTTGGTGTTCCCGACGGTATGGGCCGGACGGCCGATGCCGGGCCGCGACCGGGTCACGTACACCACTGTCGTGGAGCTCCTGGAGGAGCAGGTGGCGTCGAGGCGCGATCAGCAGGACCTGCTGGAGGTACTGGAGATCTCCATCGCGCAGAGCCTGCCCGACGCCCCGTCCTTCGTCGAACAGGCCCGACGGCACGCGTCCAGCGAGCGCACGCTGCGCCGTCGGCTGGCCGAGTGCGGCACGACGTACGAGGCGGTCGTCGACGGCGTGCGCCGCGAGCGGGTCGAGCAGCTGCTGCACCGACCCGAGCTGACGCTGCGTGACATCGCCCGGCAGGCGGGCTTCTCCGACGTGCGAGCACTGCGGCGGGCAGTGCACCGCTGGCACGGGGTGTCCCCCGCCCAGCTGCGCGGAGAGGCCGCGGAACAGTGAACGAGCGCCGCCCACGCGGCACCCCGTCAACGAGTGCGGATCCAGACGGTCTTCTCCCTGGTCCACTGCGCGAAGGCATCGGTGGACTTCTCCGCGCCTCCGAACCCCGACTGCTTCCACCCGCCGAAGGGCGTGGTGATGTCGCCTTCGCTGTACGCGTTGACGGAGACCACTCCGGCTTCGACGCCCCGCGCGAGCCGGAGCGCGGCATCGAGGTCGCGGGTCCACACCGAGGCGGCGAGCCCGTACTCGGTGGCGTTCGCCATTCGCACAGCCTCGTCCTCCGAGGTGAAGGTCTGGACGGTGACGACGGGGCCGAAGAGTTCCTTGGTGAGTACGTCGCTGCCCTCCGGGGCCCGGCTGATCACGGTGGGCGGGTAGTAGGCACCGCGCGGCGGCAGACCGTGCGGCAGCCCACCGGTGTGGATGTGGGCTCCGGCGGAGCGGGCGGCGTCCACCGCCGCCGCGACCCGGTCGAAGGCGGCACGGCTGATGAGCGGCCCCACCTGGGTGCGTGCGTCGGCGGGATCGCCGATGGTGAGGCTTCTCGCGGCGGCGGTGAACCTGTCGAGCACCTCCTCGGCGATGCTGTGGTGGACCAGGACGCGGGAGCCGGCGGTGCAGTTCTGTCCCATGGTCAGGAACGCGGCCTCGATCATGTTGTCGATGAGTTCGTCGCCGTATGCGAGCGCGTCCGGCATCAGGAGCTGGGGGCTCTTGCCGCCCATCTCCAAGGAGACCCGCTTGAAGTTGGTCTCCGCCGCGTCGGTCAGGACGCGGCGTCCGGTGGCGGTGGATCCGGTGAACGACAGTGCGCGCACGAGGGGGTTGCGGGCGAGCGCCGTGCCGGTGACGGTGCCGTGGCCGGGCAGCACGGTGAGCACGCCGTCCGGCAGGCCCGCCTCGGCCGCCAGAGCGGCCAGATGCAAGGTCGAGCGCGGGGTGGCCTCGGCGGGCTTGAGCAGCAGGGAGTTGCCCGCGGCGAGGGCGGGCCCGACCTTCCAGGCGGCCATCGCCAGCGGGTAGTTCCAGGGCAGGATCGCGGCGGCCACCCCGACCGGTTCCCGGCTCACCAGGCCCAGGCTCTCGTGACCGGTGGGGGCTACGCGGCCGAAGACCTTGTCGGCCGCCTCCGCGAACCAGCGCATCGACTCGATCGCCCCGGGCACGTCGCCGGTACGGCACTCCGTGATCGGTTTGCCCGCGTCCTCGCAGTCCAGCTGGGCGAGGAACTCGGCGTCGCGCTCCATGAGTTCGGCCAGGCGCAGCAGGACAGCGGCTCGCTCCCGCGGGGACCGGCCGGCCCAGAGGCCGCTCACGAAGACCTTGTGCGCCCGCTCGGCGGCCAGCGCGACGTCCTGCTCGCTCGCCGCCACCACGGTCGTGATCAGCTCACCTGTCGCGGGATTGACGACGTCGAGCGTCCCCTCGACATCCGTGATGGCCGTCGCGCTCATGCTTCCTCCACCAGTTCCCACCGGCCACCGCCGACCTGGCGGGCCAGTCCCCTGCGGCGCAGGTCCTCCAAATAGCGGGCCATGCCCCGCTCGCCCCGCTTGCGGAACAGCGGGAAGAGCCTGGGCAGCAGATTCGGCGCCAGCATCGCGAACCGCACCAGCCAGGACTCACCGGGTCTGACGTAAGCCTCCAGGCGCGGCTTGTCCAGCAGGCTCACGACCGCCCGGACGACATCGGACGGCTGCTGCGGCGCGTCCTGGAACTGCATGGAGTTCCCGCCCTCGACGGCCTCCTGGCGGAGCATCCGCGTGTCGGTCGCCGACGGCAGCACCGAACCGGCCCTGATGCCCTTGTCCCGCAGGTCAAGGCCGATGGCGAGCATCGCGCCCCGCAGGCCGAACTTGGAGGAGGTGTAGACGGGGGTCTCACCCAGCGGGAAGATCCCGCCGAGGGACACGGTCGTGATCACCCGGGGATCGCCGGAGGCCCGCAGCAGCGGGACGGCGAGCCGGGTGGTGACCAGCGGGGAGACCAGGTTGAGGTCGATCTCCCGCTCGATGCTCTCCACGCTGCGCACGTCGAACCGTTCGGAGCTGGTCATGCCCACGTTGTTCACCAGGGCGTCGATACGGCCGTGGGTGGCCGCGACGCCGTCGAGCATCCGCTCCACCGCGGCGCGGTCCAGCAGGTCGCAGCCCACCCCGGCATGCCCGCTGCCGGGCAGTTCGGCGGCGGTCCGCTTGGCGCGCACCTCGTCGATGTCGACCACGACGAGGCGGGCACCGCCTGCCGCGAAACGGTGGCACAGGGCACTGCCGATGCCTCCGGCGCCGCCGGTCACCAGGATGACCCTGTCATGGAAGTCGTACGTCATGACGCCACCGCCTCCTGTCGCACGGACGTGGCCCGAGGGGGCAGTCCCGCGGTACGCCAGCCCATACCCTCGGCGACCTTGCCGAGGTACTTCACGAAGGCGTCGCTGTGGACGTAGCCGGTGTGGCGTGGTGAGTCGACGAACTTCAGTCCGCCGGACAGGTCCGGCCTGTCGTTGCGGACCATACGGGCGAAGCGCTCGGCGGTCGGCAGCCCTCCCCTCACGTCTCGGATGAAGGAGGCGATCAACTGGGCCTGGGAGTCGAAGAGTTGGTAGGCGCCGGAGTTGGTCTCCACGAAGCCGACGCCGAACAGGCCCTCGTGGTCGCGGGAGAAGGAGGACAGGTAGAGGTCGGGGTGCTGTTCGTCGCCGAAGTACTGCTGCGCGACGGGGACTTTGTGGACGTATCCGGTGGCCAGCAGGATCAGGTCGAAGTCGTCACTGGTGCCGTCGGTGAAGTGCACTGTCCGGCCCTCGGTGCGCGCGATGCCGGGCCTGGCCGTGATGTCCCCGTGCTGGAGGTGGTGGATCAGCAGCGAGTTGATCGCCGGGTGGGTCTCGAACAGCTTGTGGTCGGGCTTTTGCAGACCGAGCTTGCGCGGGTCGCCGTTGACGAGTCGCAGCAGACCGCCGAAGAGCTTCTGCTGCAGCCACATCGGCAGGTGCGGGCCGCCCGCGGCGATCGTGTCCACCGGCCGACCGAACAGGTGCTTGGGTATGAACCAGTAGCCCCGGCGCATACTGATCGCCGCGTGGTCGGCGGACCGCGCCGCATCGCAGGCGATGTCCAGCCCGGAGTTCCCCGCACCCACCACCAGCACCCGCTTGCCCCGCAGTTCGGCGCTGCTGCGGTAGGTGACCGTGTGGCGGACCTCGCCGGTGAACTGGCCGGGCAGGTCGGGGACGTTGGGGTGCCACTGCGACCCCGTGCACACGACGACCTGCCGGTGTTTACTGGTCCGCTCGTCGGCCCGGGTGACCGTCCAGGTGCCGTCCGGGTTCTTCTCCACGCCGCGGACCTCGGTGCCGAACTCGATCCGGTCCCTGAGCCCGTATGCCTCGGCGAACGCCGTCAGATAGGACAGGATCTGCCGGTGCGGCGGGTAGTCGGCGAAGTGGTCCGGCATCGGATAGCCGCCGAAGCCGGAGAGCGACTTGCTGGAGATGAAGTGGGCCGACTCGTACAGCGGGCTGCCCGGGTTGTCGATGTCCCACAGCCCGCCCGGTCCGGTGTGGCGCTCGATGTGCGTGTATGGCAGGTCCCGCTCGGCCAGCGCCCTCGCGACCGCCAGCCCTGCGGGTCCGGCACCGATCACACAGGTGTCGTACTGGTTCTCACTCACCAGCCCGCCTCCTTTCCCCGATCTCATGTGGTGTGGGGAACCTATGCACCGGGCTGCCGGCGGGAACTGACGTCGGCGGCCACGTAGGGGACCACAGCGGCCAGAGACGGGCCGCCGAGCTTCCCGGACACGATCGCCACGCTCGCCGGGGCACTGTGGCGCACCGTGGCGCCGGGCAAGCAGCGCGCGCACGCCCCAACTGCCTGTGACCGCTTGAGGTCAGGAACTTGATCACTCAGTCTGGCGGTCGGCCGGTGAGGAGTGATGAGCTGCCGGGTCTCGGCGAGGTGGTCGAGAACCTGCGGCTCCGGTACGTCGCCGAGCGTTGGCTTCAGCCGCTGTCCCGTGGGCGACTCGGATCATCGCCGCGGCCCTGGTCGTCGGCAGCATCAGCGTGCCGGCCGCCGCCGACGCCATGGCCAGGAAACGCGCGCGGCTGATTCTCACGTGCGCTCTCCTCCCCCTTGGTCCCCCTGGGTCGATACCAGTGTGGGAAGGGGAAGGGCGGGACGGTGTCGGCCGATGGTCCATGGCTCGACGACGAAGGTATGAGGCGGGCTAGTACTGCAACGGTGCTTGTTCTGATTGCTGGGCAGTTTTCAGGGGCTGTGTCCGCGTCGTTTGTAGTGGCTGATACGGGCTTGGTGTTGGCGTCGTCGGCGCCATGTCGACCAGTGCAGGATGTGGTCGATGGGGGTGGGGCGGCGGTCGGTGAGGCGGGTGAT